>CAZONY010000271.1:0-3913 GCA_964581215.1 uncultured Chitinophagaceae bacterium
GGCGCCGCACAGCGCGACGTGCGCCCCGAAGTGCGTGGATCGGCCGTGGTCGATGCTCGCCGTGTCGATCCCGATCGCCTTGATCCTTCGGTGCTCGACGAGCCACCGCGCCGCCTCCGGCGCGAGCCCGGGAAACCGCAGCAGCGCCACCGCCCCGGGCCCCGTCGCGTCGGTGCCGAGGTAGGCCTTCCGGTCGCCCCACTTCGCCCCCCAGCCGGTCCGCAGCAGCACGATCACGTCCACCAACTGGCGGCCATGGGCCCGCTCCCAGGCCACGAGGTCATCGGCCGTCACCTCGTAGACGTCGTTCGCCGCCGCCTTGCTCACCACGTCGATCACCACCGCCTCGCCCACGAGCCGCTCGACCGGAATGGCATCGCTCGTCTGGCCCGTGGCGGAGAAGTGCCGAGGGGCGTCGAGATGTGTTCCACCGTGCTCGGCCGTCGTAAACCGGTTGGCGGCGTAGTAATAGCCCTTGGCCGTCGGGCCGTTGTTCCCCACCTCGAACTGAAAGCCCTTCTCCGTCGGCCAATAGACCGTGCGGGCATCGAAGGAATGCGTGAGATCGACCCACGCCTCGTCAGCCGGCGCGACGGCGGCCGCCAGGGCCATGACGAGCAAGCCGGGCCACCACCGCCCGGCCACGGCCGGTGACCGACGGCTCATGACCCCGACTGGTCCCCGGAGGCTGCCGCCTTCCCGGCCGTCGCCGCCTTCGGGTCATCCACCCGCACCAGCAGCATCTGCTCGACCTTGCCGTTGCCGAGATGCATGAGAACCGTCGTCTGCTTCTGCGTGAGGTTGGAGAGCCCCGCCTCGTAGACCGGCGTCTTCTTGTCCACGATCGTCCAGGCCGCCCGCTGCGTCTTCTTGTCCACCTTGCCGGCGAGGTTTTGCGTGGTGTCGGACACGGCGTCGTAATACGTGCCCCGCAGCAGCCCACCCTTGTCGATCGCGAGGCTGACGAACGTGCTGGGATTCGTGTCGTCCTTTCGCGCCAGGGCGAAGACACCGAGCGGCCGCCACTGGTCATCGTCGCCGACGCTGGCCTTGGCTCCCTGATCGGCCAGCGAGGCGGCCTGCTGGGCATACGCCTCGGCCGATCCCATGTTCTGCCCCTGCACGTACACGCCGTCGTCCTGATAGACGACGTTCGTGCCGTAGTTGTAGGCCATCGGAGCCGAGCCATAGCCGCCCCAGCCCACGAGATCGCTCCAGGCGAGAACGCCGACCATGCCCCAGCCGAAGCCGCCCCACCATCCGCCCGGCCACCACGCGCCGAAATGGTCGCCGTACCAGCCGCGGCCGCCATACCACCCGCCGCGATAGAAGTTGTTGCGGATCATGTCGCCCCGCCCGGCCAGACCGTTGATCGAATAGGGACGAACGCCCGCCCGACCGAGACCGGCCGCGCCTCCCTGCCCCGCGATCCGCTGGAAGTCGGCCTTCGAGAGATCGCCGTGGGCGAGATCGTGGCCGCCGGCGAAATGCCCGGCACCGCCATCGAGACCTCCCAGTTCACGTCCGCCGTCGAGCGATCGTCCACCGTCGAGCCCGCGGCCGCCGTCCAAGCCTCCGGCACCACCGCGGCCACCGCCGTCGAGTCCGCGGCCGGCGTCGAAGCCGCCCGCATGGCCGCCGTCCAAGCCACCGGCATGGCCGCCGTCGAAGCCCCCGGCGTGGCCGCCGCCCATGCCGCCCATGTGGCTGCCGCCGCCCATGCCGCCGACGTGACCGCCGCCGCCACCGTGGGCCGAGGCCGTCGAGGGCATGAGGCAGGCGATCGCCGCCAAGAGCACGGCCGTGTGGTTTCGTCGCTGGGGGATCATGAAAACCTCTCCGTGAAGGGATTGGAAGGAATCGATGGGGGCAGGGGCGTGTTACTGTTTCGTGAAGTCGAGCGGCTTGCCGTCGGCCACGGGCCGGCCATCGATCGAACGCTCGATCGAGTGCAGCGTGAACCGCCCTTCGCCGCCGGGCGTGACCGTTTGCACCCACTGCACGCGGCTGCCCGGCACGTCATCGCCGGGCGCCCCGGCCAGGATGCGGTTGAAGGAGGTTCCGTCTCCCTCGATGACGCCCTCGGCATGGGCGCCGGTCGAATCGACGATCGCGGTGCAGATGCGGCCATCATCGCGGTCGGCATGGATCACCTCGATCGATTCCGTGACCTCGCCGGACTTCCGTCGCGTGGTCGTCCGCCCCACCAGGGCGAAGCCTCCCGCCGCCTTCTCGAACCGGAGATCCACCGTCATGCCGCTCGCCTCGTCGGTCGCCCGCCAAGTGCCGACGAGCCAGCCAAGATCGCGCAGCGCCGCCGCATGGCTCGGAGCGACGAACGACTCGGCCGCCCGCCATACGCCGCCATCCAGGACCCGCAGAGTCGTGAACCGCGACACGATCGGGTCCTCTCCCTGGGCCGGTGTGAACCGGACCACCCCGTCCACGCGGGCCACGGCGCTGGCCAGCAGGGTCACCCGCTCCACGTCGATTGCGATCGAAGCCCGATCGTGCTTCTCGATCCAGCCGCGGATCGATGCCACGATCTGGTCGCGACCGGAAACGCGGCTGCCGCCCTCGACGAGGGTGGCGGCCTCCGTCCACTGGTCCGCGAGCGCCGCATAGTCGCGGTCGTTGTAGGCCTTCGCGTAGGCAGCCGACGCCTGCGTCAGTTGCCCACGAACGGCGTCTGCCTCGTCCGCCATCGCCACACTGGCCAGGCAGGCGATGGCCACCGCCACCGCCACGCCACGATTTCCGCTCTGCATGGTCACCTCGATGTGTCCGCTGGGTGTCGCCCTTCCGATCCGCCGCCACGGGACGGAACGGAGCCCTCAAGCATACGCCACCGCCGCGGGCCGGGTGGAGGGCCTGTGCCGGCAATGCGGCCCCCCGGGCGGCCGACAAAGAGTTTCGCCGGCCATGCCGATCCCCCTCTCTGGCCGGCGAGTCATGTGAGACCCCTTCCCATGCACGCCCCTTCCCGCCCCCTGCTGCTGGTCGCCATCGCCCTCACGCTTCCCCTCGATTTCGCCTCCGCCGCCCCGGCCGTCTCCCGCACGGGTTTCGATCCGCGCGTCGTCGCGTTCGGTGACGCCCGCGAGGAGATCAAGGGCACGCCGATCGAGAAGCGTCCCTACCGGCCGCTCCACGTCTACGGAAACACCGTCCGCCGACGGCACTACCGCGACGCGGCCCCGGCTCGGCCGGACGGTCGGCGTTGAGCGCCGGCATGGCGACGATCTCGGCGAACGCCAAGGCATGCACCCGGTACTCGGCTCCCGTGCCGTGCTCGACGCACAGGTAGCGGGTGCGCACCCGGCGCCCGCGGCAGAACACCCGGCCGTTGTCCACGCGAAAGACGCCTCCCAGTGGCACGTCCTCGACCCGCATCCGCGCGGGCGAGGGCGTGTCGTGGCGGGCCAGCGCGAGCACGAGCCGGCGGTCGCTGCATGACATCGCCGCGGGATTGCGCATCGTGGCGGCGAGCGCCGCCGAGACGTCGTCCGGAAGCCACGGCGCCGCCACGACAGGCACGAGGAGCGCGGCGAACTCCCCCTTCCACTCCGGGCCGTGCGGCTTGATCCGACGGCGGCGATGCCCGACGTGCTTCATCCACACGTCCGCGTGGGCGATCTCGTGGAGGAGCGTCGTGAGAAAGGCGTAGGGGTTGAGGTTTTCGTTCACCGAGATGCGGTGGCAGTGGTCGCCGGGCCGCGGCGGACGGTGATCCCCGAGCTTGGTGAGCCGGGGCCGGCTGACCCGCACCGCGACATTCCGAACGGCGAGCAGCGCGCCGACATAGGCTTCTGCCCCCGGCGGCAGGTGTCGCTGCAGGGTGTCAGGGAACACGTGGCCGACTCGCATGCTCGAAGACTACGCCACCCACCACGCCCTGCCTACCTCGCGACAC
>CAZONY010000272.1:0-3539 GCA_964581215.1 uncultured Chitinophagaceae bacterium
ATCCGGGCAGCGACGTGTGCCGAGGCCGACGCCGCGGCGGTCGCCGCACTCTTGCGGTAGCGGCGGCCACGCAGAAATCCGGAGCGGCGGTCGAGGGATGGCTACGGGCCACCGGCAAGCACGATGCCCGAGAGTTTGGGAGCCTTGATGCCGAGAACCGCCGGGTTTTTGCCGTCCCGATCGGTGATCGCCCCGCCGTCGACTGCGATCGACTTGGCCAATGAGATCCCCTGCTTTCCGGCCACGGCATCGCCGGCCTGCAGCACGTAGCGGAACGTGAGCTGCGTCGTACCCGATCCGGAGACGTACACCGCCTGCCGCGTGCCGCCCATCATGCCGTTGATGGTGATCCGAGGAACGCCCGGCCCATTCACGTACACGGCCTCCGAGAACGTGACCACGAAGTCCAGCGGCTGCCCCGTGGCGTAGCTGCCGTTGGGCGGCGGCCGCACGCTGCCGACCGCCTTCGGGGGCACCGTATCGAAACGCACTCCGCTTGCCACGGCGGCCACGATCGGGCCCGGCAAGGCGGCTGGCAGCGGCTCGCCGGCCGCCGCGATCGTGATCGTCTTGGACAGGAACAGCTTGGAGCCCAACGACACCTGTTCGGCCGAGTCGTTCGTGCCCAGGACATACTCGAAGGCGAGGGTAGACGTGCCGCTCCCCCCCACGTAGGCCGCCTTGCGGGCCGCGGCACCCACCCGAAACTCCAGCATCGGCCTGCCCGTCACGGTCGCCGCCTCCGACAAGCGGACGAGAAATCTCGCCGTCTCACCGGCCTTGTAGGAACGCGCCGGCGGCGGCGTGATCGCCTCGACCACCAGCGGCTCGTCGGCCGCGTCCGTGACCAGGATCGTGAACGTGCTCTCCGTGAACTGCCCCCCCTGGTCGGTGGATCGTACCCGGATCGAATAGCTGTTCTTCGACTCGAAATTGAACGACGACGCCGTCTTCAGCGTTGCACCGTCGATCGTGAGCGCGCCGTTGTCGGTTGACCCAGAGCCCGGGACGAGGGTGTACGTGAAGCTGTTTCCTGCATCCGGGTCGGCCGTGCCGAACGTTCCCACGGCGGTGCCAGAGGGGCGGTTTTCCCCGACCGACGTCGCCGACAGCGAGAGGAGCGTCGGAGCCTCGTTGGCATCGGTGACCGTGATCGTGAACGCTTTTTCGAGGAAGAGCCCGCTGCGGTCGGTAGAACGCAGCCTGACGGAGTAGCTGCTTCGCGACTCGTGATCGAACGCCTGCCTGGTCCGCAGTTCGCGATCGACGATCGCAAACAGGCCGTTGTCGGTGTCGTCAGCTCCCGGCACGAGCGCATAGCTGAACGAGTCGCCGGAGTCGGGGTCGGTGGTGCTGAACGACCCCACCACCGTGCCGCCGGGCATGTTCTCGCCGACGGTCGACGTGGAAAGCGTGATGGCGGTGGGACGCTTGCTCACGCTCGCCGCGACCGTGGCGTGTGCCGTCGAGAAGTGGGGGCGGCCGATGGTCGCATCGATCACCTGCAGGCCGGACGAGTCATCGACCACGTATGCGTACCGCCCATCGAGAGAGAGCTTCACTCCGGAGGCGAACCCGCCCGTGTCGTACCCGCCCACCCGAAGCGGGGCCGCGGGGTGGACCACGTCGATCACCGGTAGGCCGGCGTCGTCATCCGCGAGAAAAGCATGGCGTCCGTCGGCGGAAAGCGTCACTCCGACGGCGAATCCGCTCGTGTCGTACCCGCCGACCCGCACCGGGGCTGCAGGGTCGGAGAGGTCGATCACGTGCATTCCGGCGCCGTAGTCTGCGACATACGCATACCGTCCATCAGTGGAGAGCGTCACGTCCCAGGCGTTGCCGCTCGTGTCGCACCCGCCCACGCGCACCGGCGAAGCGGGGATCATCACGTCGATCACCTGGAGACCGGCTGTCGCATCGGCAACGTAGGCGAACCGCCCGTCGGGCGACAGCGTGACGCCGTAGGCATTGCCCGTCGTGTTGTATCCGCCCACACGCACCGGGGTCGCGGGGTCGAGGACATCGATCACCTGCAACCCGGCGGCGTCATCGGCCACGTACGCATACCGGCCATCGGGAGAAATCGCCACGCCACGGGAAAAGCCGCTCGTGTCGTATCCGCCCACCACGACCGGCGCCGTGGGATCGAGGATGTCGATCACCCGGAGCCCGGCATCGAAATCCGCCACATACGCATGCCGTCCGTTGGGCGCGATCGCCACGCCGAAGGCGAATCCCAGCGTGTCGCAGCCTCCCACCGAGACGGGGGCGGCGGGATCGAGCAGGTCGATCACCTGGAGATTGCCGGTGGAATTTGCCACGTAGGCATATCTGCCATTCAACGAGAGGGCCAGTTCGGAGGGAACTCCGTCCGTGTCACACGTGCCGGTGACCGCGCGACTCGCGGTATTGAGGACGTCGATGACCTGCAGGCCGGCGTCGTCGTCCGCGACATAGGCATATCGGCCATCGGCGGAGAGCGCCACGCCAAGGGCAGTTCCCGTCGTGTCGTATCCGCCCACGACTACTGGAGTTGTCGGATCGCTCACGTCGATCACCTGCAGGCCGGCCATATCATCCGCGACGAACGCCCGCCGCCCGTCGGGGGGGAGCGTGATGCCGGAGGCCGCCAGCCCACTCGTCGCGCATTGGCCCACCCGCACCGGGGCCGCGGGGTCGTGCACGTCGATCACCTGGAGGCCCGCGTCGAGATCCGCCACATAGGCATGGCGACCATCGGCGGAGAGCGTCACTCCGGAGGCGAACCCGCTTGTGTCGTACCCGCCCACCCGTATCGGGGCCGCGGCGTTGAGCACGTCGATGACCTGCAGCCCGGCATCGTCATCCGCCAGGTAGGCGTATCGGCCGTCGGCAGAGAGCGTCACCCCGACGGCAGAGCCATTCGTGTCGTAGCCACCGGCCCAAGCGGGGGCCGCAGGATTGAGCACGTCGATCACCTGCAGGCCGGCGGCCGAATCGGCCACGTACGCATAGCGACCATTGGGAGAGAGCACCACGCTGACGGCAGAACCGGACGTGTTGTAGCCGCCCACCCGCGTGGGGCTCGCGGGATCGAGCAGATCGATCACCTGCAGGCCTGCCGAGCCGTCGGCGACGTAGGCATAGCGACCGTTGGGCGAGAGCGCCACGGCTCGCGCCGATCCACTCGTGTTGTATCCGCCCACCCGAACGGGCGCCGTGGGATCGCGCACGTCGATCACCTGCAGGCCGGTCGAGCCGTCGGCCACGTAGGCATGCTGTCCGTCAGCAGAGAGCGCGACACCGGAGGCCAATCCAGGCGTGTCGCAGAACCCGACGAGCGGATCGTCGATTTGCGTATTGACTCCGGTCGCGCCATTGGCGAATCCGCCCGTGCGATCCCAGGCCCGGAATGTGATCACGTCGTCGATCGTGCCCGCGAATCCGCCGGCCGCCGTGACGTGGAGCCGGGTGTCGCCATCCGCCCAGAGCAGCGTGGCGAACACGTCGGAGACCGAGGCGATTTCCCGCCACCGGGCTCCGGCGTCGATGGAGTACCA
>CAZONY010000272.1:3581-3889 GCA_964581215.1 uncultured Chitinophagaceae bacterium
CTGGAGGTTGACGCCCGTGATCGCGATGCCGGGCAGGTCGCCATCAGCATCGCTGAAGTTGCGGAGTGGGCCGCCGGCGTCGATCAGGTCCGAGACGAGGATGCCGACTGCGCCGACCGGCACCCCGCCCTCGGTGATCGGGCCGAGCGAGGGCGCTGGGCCCGCGTCCAGAACGGGGGCTGCGCTGAACACCATCCGAGGCTCGAGCCTTTCTCCACGCAGCGCATGGTATCGCCGAACGGCGGACGCTCGGGGCTTGCGCCGAGACACCTTGTCTTCAAGCCGATGCCACATGTCGCTTCCCGTGG
>CAZONY010000273.1:0-3882 GCA_964581215.1 uncultured Chitinophagaceae bacterium
CCAGCAGGCAGCCCCCCATCGGGTTGTAGTCGTGCTTTCGCCAGAGCTCCTGCGTGGCCTGCGTCCGCTTCTGCGGCTCGTCCTTGTACTTCTCCGCGAGCGCCTTCATCTCCGGCTGCAGCACCTGCATCTTCTGCGACGAGAGCGCCTGCTTGCGGCTGATCGGAAACATCGCGCCGCGCACGATCACCGTGAGCAGGAGGATGGCGATGCCATAGTTGCCCACGACGGCATGGATCGCGTGCAGCACGGCGATCAAGGGCCGCGCGACCCAGCCAAACCAGCCGTAATACACGAGGTCGTCCATCCCCGCACCGGCGGCACCGAACCGCGCCAGGAGCTCGGGCTGCTTCGGTCCGGCGAAGATCTCATACCGGTGGACCACCGGCGTATTGGCCGCGAGCTGGATGGGCCGCGACACGAGCCGGCAGGAGACATCGACGAGCTTGCGACGGGCGGCCGCCGGAATGTCGCCCACGACCAGCGGCCGCACTTCCTCGAGCGCCGGCGCATCGGGGCCCGTGGTCGGAATGACGGCCGACGCAAAATACAGGGCATCGACGCCGGCAAACGAGAGAGGCTTTCCATCGAGCACGGCCGTGGCCGGATGGTCGAGCTTGCCGTCGGCCATCGTGAGCCCACTGACGAGCGCCGATCGCTCGCCGACGAACCGCATCGCCACGTCGCGAACGGCGAGCGATCCCCAGTCACGGGCCACCCGGGCGGCATACCACCAGCCCTCGGTGGGCAGGCCCGTGGGGCCGTCGAGGGCATAGACCACGGTCGTGGGCCGGTCCGCTGCGGCGATCTCGACGGCCAGGGCCAGTCGGCCGCCCTCCTGCTTTCCATCGCCCCCAGGCACGATCGTGTATTCCTTGGTCAGCGACAGCCCGCCCGGCAGCCGCCGCGTGAACCGCACCCGTGAGCCGTCGGAGGAGGGGTCGATCTCCCAGTCGATCTCCTGCAGTTCCTGACCCGGCAGCTCCGTGAACGCGCCGCTCCGCTTCATGCCGTCGCGGGATTCGAGCGAGAGCCGGAAGGAGAGCGGGTCGCAGGGCTGACTCCGCGGATCGGCGACGGGCCGCGTCTCGAACTCGGGCCGCACCACCTCGAGCGGACGACGGCCGAGCCTCGCCTGCACCGAAAGCGAGCCGCCATCCCGGAGCAGACCGATCGACACGGTCTGCCGCGGCGCGGTCTTCGCGAGGGCGTCGTGGAGGCCGCGGGCATTGGGAATCGCCGTGCCTTCGAGCGACGTGATCACGTCTCCGGGACGGATGCCGGCGGCATGCGCCGGCGTGCCGGCACCGACGACGCCGACGCGGCAGCCCTCGGGCACGGTCTCGACGGCCAGGTGGCCCAGGTACCCGGAGCGGTCGTCCTGATCGTGGAAGCGGCTCCCGGCCAACTCGATCCGCTCGACCGCCGCGCCGCGTTTGGTGAGCGTGATGAGCATCCGCGCCGGCCCGTCGGGATCGAGCGAGCCGAGCGTCCGATACGCCCGCTCGGCCGCCGGGTCGGCGGCCTCTTCTTCAGTCGCGGGCGCGTCGGCCGGGGTCTCGGCGGCCGACGCGGCATCCGCCGCCGGGCGGCCAGCCCCGCCCTCGGCCGTCCCGGGCGCGGCAGCGACGTCGGCATCGGCCTGCGCCGCGGGAGGCGGCTTGGGGAAAAAGTAGGCCTGCAGCAGTTGGCTGCCGAGCACGATGGCCAGCGAGGCGGCGATGAAGGTGGCGTAGCGACGTTCCACGGAAGCTCCAGCGAAGAAAGCCGAGAGTATACCGTGACGTCACGACCTGGCGGCTGTCACCAAAACCGGCGGCAGGAGGGGGCGGCCCATGCCCCGTCGCCGGACGTTCGCTCCGCCCATCCTGGGCTCCGCTCACTCGGACCTGGCTGCGCTTTCGGCATCCTGCCTGCGCTTGCCAGCTACGCCGGCTCTCGGGGCATGGGCCGCCCCCTCCCAAGACCACTCAGCGCGTGCGTTATCCCGCACTCTCGCGGGCTCAACGCCCCTGCGCGAGCCGGTCGCCGAGGAAGTTGTCGAGGTCGGGGATGGCGTGGATTTTTTCGCGGGTCACCTCGAAGGGATACGCCACCCGCCGAAACCGCACGGCGTCGTCCTCGAGGATCACGTAGCAGGCCCGCGGATCGCCGTCCCGCGGCTGCCCAACCGACCCCACGTTCACCATGGCCTTCGTCGCCGGCAGCGGCATCCGTCGCTCGGTCTCGACGTCCCGCACGTCGGGGCCGGTGAAGTCGGGTGCCCGCGCGCACCTCCCGCGGATGTGGGTATGCCTCTGGAAGCAGTAGAGGCCGATCATCTCGAAGATGTGCTCCATCTTCAGCGGGTTGTAGATGTCCTCGGGAAACACGTACTCGTCGATCGGCCGCTTGGCGGAACCGTGCACGAAGAGCAGGTGATCCTCCGTGTGGGTGCGGGGCAACTCGCCGAGGTAGTCGGTGAGCCGGTTGGCGGAGTGCTTGGGCTGGTGATCGTGCCGCTCCAGTTGCTGCCGCGTCCAGCGGATGGCCCGTTCGGCGCCGACGTTGAAACCATCCGGGTCGAAGAGCGCGCCCTGATCGTGATTGCCCAGGAGCACGAGGCTGCAGCGGTCCCGCACGATGGCGAGGCACTCGCAGGGGTTGGGCCCGTAGCCGACCACATCTCCCAGGCAATAGATGGAGTCCACCTGCTGGCGATCGATATCCTCGATCACGGCATGGAGGGCTTCCACGTTGCCGTGGATATCGCTGATGATGGCCCGCTTCACGCGTCGAGTCTCTGCAGGTGTGACGGGCTTTCGGCGACCGAATCGGCCTCTTTGAGGGTACGGTCGCCGACGGGGCCCGGTCAAGCAGCGGCGACGGTCGCCCAAGCGCGCGAACCCACCATGAACATCCTTGCCATCGACACGAGCCTCGCCGCCGGATCCGTCGCCGCCCTCGTGCGATCGGCCGGAGCCATGCGTGTGGTCGAGCGGCCGCTCGGCGCCGCGGGCGAACACGCCCGGCGGCTCATGCCGGCCTTGGTCGAGGCGGCAGCGACGCTGGGCTGGGGGCTCGCCGCGGCGGATCTCGTGGCCGTGGTCCGCGGACCGGGATCCTTCACCGGCCTGCGGGTCGGCGTGACCGCGGCCAAGGCCCTCTGCTGGGCCACCGGCGCCCGGCTGGTGGGCGTGAGCGGCTTCGAAGTCGTGGCCCGGCGGACGGCCGCCGCGCTGGGTGGCATGCCCGAGATGGCGGTCGCGTTCGCCGCCGGGAGGGGCGACGTGCATGCGGCCCGCGTCGCGTTGGATAACCGCTCGCCGACGGGCTGGTCGGTCACCGCCGGCATCCCCCTGCCCGCGGCCGCCTGGCTCGAATCACTGCCGACGCACGCCTGCCTCACGGGGCCGGCGGTCGAAACGCTCGCCGAGGCGGCCCGCGAACGAGGCCTCATGGTCGCTCCTCGCGAGGCCTGGCTTCCCTCCGCGGTCGAGGCGGCGGCGATCGCCGTCGCCCGTGCCGAAGCGGGGCTCCTCGACGACCCGCACACGCTCCTGCCGGACTACAGCCGGCCGAGCTATGCCGAGGAGAAATCCGGTCCCTCCGGCTGACAGTCGCGGGCCTCTACAAGCCGTCCGGCACCGGCTACGATTGCCGCCAAGTCGCGGCTTTTTCCGCCGCCCGCGACATCGTCCAGGCCGGGGTTGAGGAGTTTTCCGCATGCGACCGATCCGCAAACTGCTCGTCGCGAACCGCAGCGAGATCGCGATCCGCGTCTTCCGATCGGCCCACGAGCTCGGCATCCGCACCGTCGCGATCTACGCCCACGAAGACCGCTTCGCCCTCCACCGCTTCAAGGCCGACGAGGCCTATCTCGTGGGCAAGCCGGGCGAGCCG
>CAZONY010000274.1:0-3852 GCA_964581215.1 uncultured Chitinophagaceae bacterium
AGATCAACCACGACACGGCCCATGCCTTCATGAACACGGGCTCGATCATCAAGGGGCGGCCGAGCATGGGCTCGTGGCTGCTGTATGGCCTCGGCGCCGCCACCGAGAACCTCCCCGGGTTCATCGTGCTCACCTCCGTCGGACGCTACGGTGAGCAGCCGATCTCGGCGCGGCAGTGGTCGAGCGGGGTTCTCCCCAGCCGCTTTCAGGGCATTCCCTTCCAGTCGAAGGGCGACGCCGTCCACTTCATCGGCAATCCGCCCGGCGTCTGCCAGAGCACGCAGCGGCAGGTCGTCGAGGAGGTGGCGCGGCTCAACGGCCTGCTCGCCGAGGAGCGGGTCGATCCGGAGATCGCCACCCGCATCGCGCAGTACGAGATGGCCTTCCGCATGCAGGCCAGCGTGCCGGAACTCACCGATTTCAGCGGCGAGACGCAGGAGACGCTCGACCTCTACGGAGTCAAAGAGCCGGGCGATGGATCATTCGCCTCGAACTGCCTGCTCGCCCGCCGGCTCGCCGAGCGCGGCGTGCGCATGATCCAGCTCTACCACCGCGCGTGGGACCACCACGGCCAGATCGAGCCCGGCATGAAGGCCGGCGCCGCCGATGTCGATCGGCCGACCGGGGCGTTGATCGAAGACCTTGCCCGCCGCGGTCTGCTCGACGACACGCTCGTGCTGTGGGGGGGCGAATTCGGCCGCACGCCGATGGGCCAGGGCACCGGCCGCGACCATCACATCCTGTCTTTCAGCGTCTTCCTGGCCGGTGGTGGCATCAAGCCCGGCACCACGTGGGGCGCGACCGACGAACTCGGCTACCGGGCGGTGGAAGACGCCGTCGCGGTCCACGACCTGCATGCCACGATGCTCGCCTTGCTCGGCATCGACCACCATCGCCTGACGACGAAGTTCCAGGGGCTCGACGTTCGCCTCACCGGCATCGCCGGCACCGTGGTGCGGGGCATCATGGCCTGACCGCCCCGGGACGGCTACGAGGCCCGCGGCTGGTCACCCGTGAGCTTGCCCGACCGTTCGAGCCAGCCGATCACCTCGCCAGCGAGTTCGTCGGGCTGCCGGGTGGCCGAATCGAGCACGAGGTCCGGGTGGAGCGGCTCCTCGTATGGGTCGTCGATGCCGGTGAATCCCTTGATCTCTCCGGCCCGGGCCTTCTTGTAGAGCCCCTTCGGATCCCGCCCCTCGCAGATCTCCAGCGGCGCCTTCACGTGGATTTCCACAAAGTCGCCGGCGGGGAGCATCGCCCGCACGGCGTCGCGATCGCGACGGTAGGGGCTGATGAAGGCGGTGAGCGTGATGATGCCGGCCTGAGCGAACAGTTCCGCGACCGCGCCGATGCGGCGGATGTTTTCCTCCCGGTCCTGCGGGCCGAAGCCGAGGCCAAACCGGCGGGCAAACTCGACCCCATGCCGCGGCTCGAGAATCGACGGAGCCGCGTTCAGCCCGTGCCGCACGTTGTCGCCGTCGAGGACGAAGGTCCGGCAGCCGCGGTCGTGGAGCCGACGATCGACGAGGTTGGCCAGCGTGCTCTTGCCGCAGCCCGAGAGCCCCGTGAACCAGAGGACGCAGCCCCTGTGCCCGGCCGCCCGCTCCCGGTCGGCGCGGCTCACCGCATGGGCATGCCAGCGCACATCGACCACCTCTTCCGCCGCTCGCGTGTCTCCCATCTCTGCCGCTCCTTCGTCACCAGCCTCGTTACCAGGCATCCAGTTTGATCGTGCGGGCCAGCACTTCCTGCGGCCCGGCGGGCGGACCCCGGCTGATTTCCACCTCCAGCGAGTCGCCCGGTCCGCGGGTGCCGATCCGGTCGGTGAGTTCCTGAAAGGTGGCGACGGGCCGACCATCCACCTTCGTGACGATGTCCCCCACTTGGAGCCCCGCCTTGTCGGCCGCCGTGTCGGGCTGCACCATCGTGATCTGGCAGGGGGCCATCGTCGGGTGGCCGGCGACACCGAGCTTCCCTCCCTTCCGCAATTCGACATGCGTGTCCTGAAGCCGTGCGGTCACGGCTGCGACCTGCCGCTCGTCGAGGCCGGTGCCATAGAGTTCGAGCCGGGACACGCCCCGGAGCCGACGGAGAATGGCGATACCGTCCTCGTCGAGTCGGATTCCGTGAAAGCTGATCACGAGGAGGCCCGGCACCCGCAGCAACAACCGGAGATCGGCGGGCGTGCCCTGCCATCCGCCGTCGAACGTGGCATGGAGCCCCTGCTGGCCGGTGGCGATGATGCCCCGCGAGAGTTTCATTCCCAGCGACTGCAGCTTCTCCCGCGCCGCGGCGGCCTGGCCGATGGCGTGAAATTCGAGCGTGGCCTCGGCCAGGCGGGCCACCGGCATGTCGTCGCCTCCGGCCACGGTGTCGAGGAACTGCTCCGCCGCGGCGGCAGCCTCACCGTCCTCACTGCCAAGCAGGCCGCGGGCGATCTCGATGGCCCGACTGGCGACCTCGAGGTCGCCGCCGCCCACCGCGGCCCGCAGCGGCTCGAGCGTGACCGGGCCGGCCTGGATGAGGCTGCTCGTGGCGGCCTCACGCTGCGAGAATTGCGGCGAACCAAGCGCCTCGATCCAAGCGGCGATCTGCTCTCGCGAGGGAGGGTCCGCCGCCAGCGAGGCACCGGCCGTGGCGGCAACGGCCACGAGGCAGCCGGCAAGACGGCGGATGGAAGCGGTCACACGGATCCTCCTCGGCATGAATTTCCCGAATATAGCACCGTCAGGCCAGGGCAATTTCCCGGGGGTAGACTTCGGAATCGCCTCCCGTCGACCGGCCTGCCATGTCTCTTCGGCTCACCACCACCCCGTCGCCCGCCCCGCTCCCCACCACGCGCGCGGAAATGCATGCCCGCGGCTGGGACGAGGTGGACGTGGTGTTCGTGACCGGCGACGCCTACGTCGATCATCCGAGCTTTGCCAACGGCCTCCTGGCCCGGCTCCTCGAGGCCGCCGGCTTCCGGGTGGCCGTGCTCGCCCAGCCCGATTGGCAGTCGTGCGAGCCGTGGCGGCAGTTCGGCCGGCCGCGGCTCTTCTACGGCGTGTCGGCGGGCAACATGGACTCGATGATCAACCACTACACCGCCAACCGCAAGGTGCGCAACGACGATGCCTACTCGCCCAACGGCGAGATCGGACGGCGGCCCGACCGGGCGACGCTCGCCTACTGTCAACGGTCGCGGGAGGCGTTTCCCGGGGTACCCGTCGTGGCCGGTGGGGTGGAGGCGAGCCTGCGGCGGATCGCCCATTACGACTACTGGAGCGACACGGTCCGCCGATCGATCATCCTCGACTCGAAGGCCGACCTGGTCGTCTTCGGCATGGGCGAGCGGACGATCCTCGACGTGGCCCGCGGCCTCGCCTCCGGTATGACGGCGAAGGAACTTCGGGCGCTCCGCGGCGTCGCCTACCGGCTCGGCGCCAGCGAACCGCCACCGACCGGCCCGGGGGGCGGCGCGACCGACACGATCGAACTGCCCGACTACGAGTCGGCCAGGAAAGACCCGCTCGCCTTCTGCGAGATGACGCGAATCGCGCACCTCGAGACGAATCCCCACAATGCCCGCCGGCTCGTGCAGCGGCACGGCCGCGAAGCGGTGGTCGTCAATCCTCCCGCCCTGCCGCTGGAGCAGGAGGAGATGGACGAGGTCTACGGCCTGCCGTTCACGCGGCGGCCTCATCCCTCGTATGGCACTGCACGGATTCCCGCCTTCGAGGTGGTCGAGGCGAGCGTGCAGATCATGCGGGGCTGCTTCGGGGGCTGCACGTTCTGCTCGATCACGGCCCACGAGGGGCGGATCATCCAGAGCCGCAGTCAGGAGTCGGTCATCACCGAGATCAAGCTCTT
>CAZONY010000275.1:0-3847 GCA_964581215.1 uncultured Chitinophagaceae bacterium
CCGAGGCGACCTGCTTGATGTAGGAGCGTTTCGAATACTGGTTGGCCTGGGCCCGGGAGGTCTCCTCGTCGAGGTTCCGCAGCGTGTCGAGCATCTGGCGGTGCTCGGTCTCCGGCCGCGCATACCAGGTGAACCGGGCGGGATCCTCTCCTCCCTCGCCCGTGTTGCTCTTGCCGCCGAGCACGTTCATGGCCACGGCGAGCGTCTCGTGGGTCTCGGCCGAGATCGATCCGTAGCTCATCGCCCCGGTGCAGAACCGCTTCACGATCGAGCGGGCCGGCTCTACCTCGTCGAGCGGCACCGGCGTGCGGTCCGTCTTGAAGGTCAGCAGGCCGCGGAGGAAGCACTTCCGGTGGGCGTCCTCGTTGACGAGCTTCGAAAACTGCTTGTAGGCCTCGCGAGAGCCGGTGCGGGCGGCCAGCTGAATCTGGGCGATCGTATGCGGATTCCAGGCGTGCGCCTCCCCTTCCTTGCGCCAGTGGAACTGGCCGTCGTTGGGCAGGATCGGCAGCGACTCGATCTCGCGGGTCGGATAGCCGATCTCGTGCCGCCGAATGCCCTCCTCGGCGATGACACCGAAGCCCGCCCCCGCGATGCGGCTGGCCGTGCCGGCGAAGCAGGTGTCGATGACGTCGCGGTCGAGGCCGACCGCCTCGAAAATCTGCGCGCCCTTGTACGAGGCGAGGGTCGAGATGCCCATCTTGCCCATGACCTTGAGCATCCCCTTGGCGACCGCCTTGCGGAAAGCGACCGGAATCTTGTCGTCGGTGAACTCCGTCTCCAGGAGGCCTTCCTCGCGGGCCTGCCGCAGGGCCTCGAACGCCAGGTAGGGATTCACGGCATCGGCCCCGTAGCCGGCCAGCAGGCAGAACTGGTGGACCTCGCGAGCCTCGCCCGATTCGACGACGATGCCGATCCGCGTCCGCAGTTCCTGCCGCACCAAAGCGTGGTGCACGGCGCCGGCGGCCAGGAGCGAGCTGATCGGCACCCGGTCCGGGCCGGTGGCGCGATCGGACAGGACGATCAAGGAAAAGCCGTCGTGGATCGCCTGGGCGGCCTCGCCGCACACCCGGTCGATCGCCGGGCGGAGGCCGGCATCCCCC
Organism: uncultured Chitinophagaceae bacterium; assembly: GCA_964581215.1. Classification (GTDB taxonomy): domain Bacteria; phylum Planctomycetota; class Planctomycetia; order Pirellulales; family UBA1268; genus CACORA01. The sequence goes on from CAZONY010000275.1 coordinate 1,104, forward strand.
TCGCCGCGCGGGTAGGTCGTGTCGATCGTCCGCGTCTTCCAGCCACGATGCTCGAGGTTCTTGATGGCGGCCAGTTCCTCGTTGGTGAGGATCGGGTGGGGGAGGCAGAGCCGGTGACACTGTTCCTCCGTGGCATCGAGGAGGTTGCCCTCCGGCCCGATGAAGCACTCGAGCGACATGATGACCTCCTCCCGGATCGAGTCGACCGGGGGATTCGTCACCTGCGCGAAGAGCTGCTTGAAGTAGTCGGAGATCAGTCGCGGCTTGTCCGACAGGCAGGCGAGCGCCGCATCGTTGCCCATCGAGCCGATCGGATCCCGCTTCTCGCGGAGCATCGGCATGAGCATGAACTGCATCGTCTCGGTCGTGTAGCCGAAGGCCTGCATCCGTCGCAGGAGGTCGTCGGCCGGATAGTGGGGAGGCACGGCGTGGCGCGGCAGTTCATCGAGATGGAGGGCCTGCCGCTTGAGCCAGGCCTTGTAGGGACGCTTGGCCGCGACGTCGGCCTTGAGCTCCTCGTCGGCGATGATCCGCCCCTGCGCGAAATCGACGAGGAACATGCGGCCCGGCTGGAGCCGCCCCTTGTGCTTGACGTCGCGGGGATCGACATGCACCACGCCCACCTCGCTGGCCATGATGACGCGATCGTCGTGGGTGACGTAGTAGCGGCTCGGGCGGAGGCCGTTGCGGTCGAGCACGGCACCGATGTAGTGGCCGTCGGTGAACGAGACCGAGGCGGGGCCGTCCCAGGGCTCCTGGAGGGCCGAGTGGTATTCGTAGAAGGCCCGCTTGTCTTCCGACATGCTGTGATGGTTCTGCCAGGCCTCCGGGATCATCATCATCACCGCTTCCTGGAGCGTGCGGCCCGAGTGGTAGAGCAGTTCCAGCGCGTTGTCGAAGTTGCCCGAGTCGGAGCAGTGCGGCTCGATGATCGGAAAGAGCTTGCGGAGGTCGTCGCCCCACAGATCGCTCCGCATCACCCCCTGGCGGGCGAACATCCAGTTGGCGTTGCCCCGCAGCGTGTAGATCTCGCCGGTGTCGGCCATGAAAAAGCAAGGCTGGGCCCGGTCCCAACTGGGGAGGGTGTGCGTCGAGAAGCGGGAGTGCACCATCGCCAGATGGGTCTTGTAGTCGGGATCCTGCAGGTCCTTGAAGAGCGGGATCACCTGCATCGACCGCAGCATCCCCTTCCAGATGATCACCTTGGTGGAGAGCGAGCAGATGTAGAACAGCAGCTTCTGCCGCAGATCGCTCTCCTCGCGAATCCGCCGGCTGGCCCACTTGCGGATGATGAACAGCTGCCGCTCGAACGCGTTTTGATCGAGTCCATCGGCCGCGGCGATGAAGGCCTGGTCGAAGTGGGGCATCGACCGCCGGGCCGTCGGGCCGATGCGGGCGGCGTCGGGGTCGACGGGAAGCTCCCGCCAGCCGACGAGCTTCTGCCCCTGGGCGGCGACGATCTCGTCGACGATCCGCCGGCACTCGGCCCGTTCGGCCGGGTCGGTGGGCATGAAGAAGACGCCCGTGGCGTAGAGCCCCCGGGCCGGAAGGGTCGTGCCCAGGTCGCGGGCGACGATCTTTTCGAGCAATTCATACGGGAGCGCCGTCAGCATGCCCGCGCCGTCGCCGGTGTCGGTCTCGCAGCCGCAGCCGCCGCGATGCTCCATGTGCTGCAGCATCCGATCGGCATCGTCGACGATCTGCCGTGACCGTTGCCCCTTGATGTGGGCGATGAAGCCCACGCCACAGGAGTCGTGCTCGAAGGCCGGGTCGTAGAGGCCGCGCGCAGGGGGGAGGCCGGGGACGTGTCGGGCGTCGTTCATGGGGGCTTCGTTCCTGAAGTGTGAATTCTTGATCGGCCGCGATCGGCCGCGTCACGCATGGGCCATGGCGGCCGCGCCGAGGGCGACGTCGGTGTCGCGGGCATGCCCGTGGAGAAGTTCCACGAACCGTCGGGCAGTCGGCGGCAGCAGCTTGCCGCGGGCGTGAATGATGCCGAGCGGACGGACCAGTTCCTCGCCGACGATCCGCACCGTGCAGAGCGTGCCCGCGGCAAGTTCGCGGCCCACGGTCGGCTCGGGCAGGAGGGCCACGCCGGCGTCGATCTCGACGGCCCGCTTGATCGTCTCGATGTTGTCGAACTCCATCACGACCTCGGGTTCGGCGCCGCATGCAGCCAGGGCCCGGTCGATCTCGTGGCGGATGACCAGGTCCGGATCGAAGCCCACCATCCGCCGGCCATGAAGTTCGCCGAGCGCCATCTGCACGCGGCCGGCGAACGGGTTTCCCGGGGCGCAGGCGAGCACGATCGGCTCGTCGCGCCACGGCTCCGCTTCCAGGGTCCGAGTGCTGCGGGGATAGCTGACGATGCCGATGTCGGCCTGGCCCTCCTCGACCGATTCGAGAACCCGGTCGGGGTGGAGGTACTCCAGCCGCACGTTCGCCTTCGGATGCCGCGACATGAACTCCTGCACGAAGCGGCTCATGTGGTGCAGCCCGACGGAGTAGATCGCCGCCACGCGGACCCGGCCGGCGACCTCCTCGTGCAGCGTGCGGACCTCGTCCTCGAGCGCCTCGTAGCGGGCGATCAGTTTGCGGCAGCCGTCGTAAAAGACCTGCCCTTCGTGGGTCGGCGCGAGGGGCCGCTTCGACCGCTCGATGAGCTGCACGCCCAGCCGGCTCTCCAGTTGACTGACGACCTGGCTGGCTCCCGACTGCGAAATGCCGTTGTCCTCCGCGGCGCG
>CAZONY010000276.1:0-3844 GCA_964581215.1 uncultured Chitinophagaceae bacterium
CTGGCGGGAGGCCTTTCCGACCGAACCCGTGCCGGAAATCGGCTGACGCTCGCCCTGCCCCGCAGCCGGCGGGATGACGAATCGGACGATCATGCCTGTCCCGCTCACTTTTGGCGATCAACGGCCCGGCCGCCGGGTGTTGCCGGGGAGCTGCAGGAGTTCGTCCAGCTCGCTCCAGTGCTTCTCGTAGACGCCCCGCGGCGTCGTGCCGTGCTTCTTCGCCACGCTCGCCGCCTTGCCCACCACCTCTCCCATCATGCCGCAGGTCTTCATCACCCGGACGGTGCCGAGCGCCTCGTGCGTGACGGAGATGCAGCGGCCGGCCATGAAGAGATTTGCCACGTCCTTCGAGTAGAAGCAGCGGTAGGGCACCGGATAGCCGAACGTGCGATCGACCCGCTTGTCGTGCACGGCGATCGAGATGAAGGGGTTGTCGGGAAACTTCTTCGCGAACTCCTGCTTCGGGTAATGGAGGTCGATCGACCAGGTGCTCGGCACGCACCCATCGGGAAACTCCCGCTTCGACACGATGTCGTCTTGCGTCAGCACCACGTCGCCCAGAATCCGCCGGCTCTCCCGCGGGCCGCCCACGTAGGCCACCCAGGTGAGCACCGCAGTGGCGTGCTTCGCGGCGCCGTCGCCGTTCTTCATCGCGTTGAATGCGCCAAACACCGCCCGCAGGTTCCAATCGCGGATCGCCTCGGCATCGCCGAGCGGATCCTTGTCGAAGCCGCTCTCCCAGAACCACTGGCCGTGGTGGTCGCGCGGGTAGGGAAAATCGGCCATCGTGAGCGGCAGCGCCCAGGGCGTCTCGGGAAACGCCTGGGGCGTCTCACGTTCGTCCCAGGCCCACATGTTGCTCATGCCCATGCGTCCCTTCGGCTCCATCACCGTCTCGGCACCGGCCAGGTGGCCGATCGTGGCGTGGCCGGTGGCGTCGCAGAAAAACGTGCCCGTGAACGCGAGTTCGCGGCTCGGCTTCGTGTCGAGACAGGTCACGCCCGTGATCCGCTGGCCGTCCCTGGCCACGGCAAAGGCATGCGTGTTCAGAAATAGCTCGATATTCGGCTCGTCACGAACGACCTTCTCCTTCAAGACATCGCCAAACTCCTCGTAGGTGCCCGGGCTCTTCTTGGCCTTGTCGGCAAACTCCTCCACGATCTCGCCGATGTGCGGATACTTGCCCCGCTTGACCAGGCCCATCGCCCACACCCGCACCTCGCTCGAGCCATTGCCGCCGAGCACGGGCCGGTCTTGAATCAGCGCCACGGTCAGGCCCATCCGGGCCGCGGCGATCGCGGCTCCCATCCCGGAATAGCCGCCGCCGACCACCACGAGGTCATAGGGCCCCTTCGTCTCGGGCTCGTCCGGCAGCCGCAGCGACTCCCGCCGCCAGGCGGCGAGAATCGCCGAATCGTTCGGCGGCGGGCTCGCCGCGGTCGTAAAGGCGATGCAGTCGCAGCGGCCGTCGAAGCCCGTGAGGTCGTGCAGGGCGATCGTCGTCTCGCCGGCCGGCACGGTCACCGAACCGCCGGCCTGCCAGCCCCACTCGGCCCCCGCGGTGCCGAAGGTCTCCGCCAGCGGCTTCCCGTTCACGAGCACCTGAAACCTTCCGGGCGCACCCGGGGCCTTCCAGCGGGCCACCCAATCCTTCGTCCGCACCCACACGTGGTACGTGCCCGCCTCGCGAAACGCCACCTTCGTGGTGGCGTCTTGAACCGGTGTGCCCAGGCCATGGGCCAGGAGATAGGGCGAGCCCATCTCGCGGATGAACTGGGTATCGAGGCTCCAGCCGCCGTGGTCGGCGAAGCTCTCCGCCTCCGCGAGCACCGTCGCGGCGGAGGCATGGGTGCTGGCCCCGTTGCCGTCCTTCCGCCAGGCGGCGCTCACCGCACCCGTGCCGGAAATCGGTTGCCGCTCGCCGTCGTCGAGCCGCTCCACCTTCACGTAATACGCGCCGAAGGTCGCGCCATCGCCGCGGGTGAGCGTGGCGGTGAGCGCGGCGGGCCCGGCGGGCAGGGCCACCTCCACCGCGCCGGCCGGCGTGCCGGCCCCGTGCGGAATCTCGGCCTCGATCACCGTGCCGCCCGAGTCGATGGCGATCCGCCCGGTCCAGGCCCCCCCCGGCCCGACCAAATACTCGGGCCACCGCAGCGGCGTGATCCGGTAGCGGCCGGCCTTTGCCACCCGCACCATGAACGGGCCGTTGATCAGCCTGTTGTCGCGGACGTGCTGCTGGTGCCAGGCCGAGGGCTTCGTGCCCGGCATGAACCAGTCGTGGCTCATCAGCGTGGTCGGATTTTCCGCCCCGCCCAGGTCAAATCGCACATGCTCGGCAAACACCGGCTCGAGCGACGCCCACCAGGCCTCGTAGTCGGCCCGCAGCTGGCTCACCACATCCGGATGCTTCGCGGCGAGGTCGGTCTGCTGCCCCGGATCGGCCTCGATGTCGTAAAGCTCCGTGCCGTTCACCAGCCGCCAGCGGTCGGTCATCACGGCGCAGTCTCGCCACTTCACCGGATCGGCGATCCGCTGGCTGTGCACAAACCGCACGCCCGTGGGGCCGCTGCCCCCGTCCCGCCCCTGGATGTCGGCCGCCAGCGAGCGGCCGTCGAGCGGGCCTCGCGGGAGCCGCTTGGGATCGATCGACGGCAGGCCGCACAGTTCGACCAGCGTCGGCAGCAGGTCGATGTGCCCGGCTAGCGTGTCAACATCGCGGCCCTTCGCCACCCCGCCGGCCGGCCAGTGGATGAAGAGCGGCACCCGGTGGCCCCCGTCATACTGCGAACTTTTCCAGCCCCGCATCCCGGCGTTGAAATAGGGATATTCTTTCGCATCGCCTGACCAGCCCAGGCCGGTGCCGTTGTCGGTGGTGAAGATGAAGATCGTGTTGTCGGCCAGCCCCCGGTCGGCGAGCCAGGCCCGCAGCCGGCCGACGTTTTCGTCGATGTTGGTCACCATGCCGTAGAAGTTGGCGATCTCCGGCGGCACGCCGGCCTCGCGGTAGGGCCGGGCGTATTTCTCGGGCACATTCCAGGGCTCGTGGGCGGCGGTGGTGGGCAGGTAGACGAAAAACGGCTTCCCGCCGCCCTGCGCCTGCCCGGCTTCGATGAAGGCCCTGGCCTGCTCAAACCAGACATCGGTGTGGTAGCCCTCGAACGCCTGCCAGCGGTCGTTCAGCTTGAAGGTGTCGTCGAAGCAGTCGTTGCCAAACCAGTTGGCCCCTTGATTGACCGCGCCGCCGGGCGACCACACGGCCGTATCGAAGCCCTGATCGCGGGGCCGCAGCGGTGCGTTGGCCCCCAGATGCCATTTGCCGAAGATGCCGGTGCGGTAGCCGTTGTCGCGGAAGAGCTCGGCCAGCGTGTATTCGGCGGGGGCCATCAGCGAGCGGCCGTTGATCGTGTGCCACACGCCGGTGCGGGTCGAATAGCGGCCGGTGAGCAGGCTCGCCCGCGTGGGGGAGCAGGTGGGATCGACATGGTAGTCGGTAAACCGCACCGACTCGCCGTGGAGCCGGTCGAGCGCGGGCGTCTTCACCACCGGATTGCCGAGGGCGGCGATGTCGCCGTAGCCCTGATCGTCGATCAGGATGAGGACGACATTGGGCCGATCGCCCGCGGCCACCGGCCCGGTTGCCCCCGCGACCGCAGGCAGGCCGATGACGAGCAGGAAGAGGGCAGCGAGCAGACGCATGGCCGATGATTCACCGTAGAGAATGCAACTGCGGCTTGTGACGAAGCTTCGCTTCACCCGCCGAATTTCTAACCGTCAATTTTCTAGGTTAAGTGTATGGCAAAGACAGTTCCGCCAGCCAGCCATTCCCTTATGGAATGCGGTCTGG
>CAZONY010000277.1:0-3791 GCA_964581215.1 uncultured Chitinophagaceae bacterium
CTCGTTCGTGCACCAGGTGGCCGACTTCCTCGAGGCCTACGCGAAGAAGCAGCCCGCCCATCCGACGTTCCGCGACGCGCTCGAAACCCAGAAGGTGTGCGACGCCGTGCTCGCGAGCGCGAAGAGCCACCACTGGGTGAACGTGTAGGACGGGCCGCCGACCCTACGCGACGGGCAGCATGCGATCGGCCTCGTGCAGCACGACGAGGCTCGCCGCCTTCGCCGCCAGCCGCCCGACCGCCGCCGGCGATTCCGCGTGACCAAAGTCGAGTTCCTCGACCGCCGTCTCGTCGAGTTCCGTCAGCAGCACCAGTCGCCGGTCGCCGAGGGCGCCGGCGAAGAGCCGCGTCCGCAGGGCGTCGGCGACGAGCTCGTGGTCTCCGGTGCGGACCGCCTCGTGCACCAGCCCGCGGAGCGACGCCCCCTGCCGCCACCGCGACAGGATCACGCCCGGCTCGGCCCCGATGCGGCCGGCGAGGCAGATCGTGCCTTCGTCGGTGGTCACCCGCGCCGCCGCGGCGACCGCACGGACGACGGCCTGCATGCCGTCGGCAGCCGTCGGCGCGAGCGGCCTGCTCAGCGTGGCGATCGTGAGCCCCGCCCGCCGGCGGATCGCCGGCCGCCACGCGGAGGCCTGCTTCCGCACGGCGCGGCCGGCCTGGCTCGGCAGCCCGAAGACGGCGGCAGCCAGCGTGCCATCGCGGCCTGGCAGCAGTCGCAAACTCGCCATGACGCCGAGGTTCCAGTCCACCTGCTGCATCGCCGTCCGCCAGCCGGCCAGCGCCCCGCGGCCACGCCGGGCCATCTCCCGCACGAGGTCGCGGCGGCTCTCGGGGCGGCCGAAGGTCGGCCAGAGTTCCCCGTCGACCGACCGGCCCCCAAGCGAGGCATCCCAGCCGAACGCCCCGATCGCCACGACCACGTCGGCATCGACGAGTGCCCGCGCCAGATACCAGGGCTCTCCCGCCTCGTCGGCGGCGAGATAGGCCGTGTCGGAATCCCGTTCCGGCGCGGTATCGACGATCGAAATATCACCGGCCGCCACGCCCGCCACATCAAGACAGCGACGAACGGACTCCACGACCGCGTCGCGCTGCGGAATGCCTCCCGCCACTGCGATCGTCACGCGGTCGCCGGGCACGACATGGGAGGCCAGCGGCGGACCGTACGTGCCGGTGGAAATTGCGGCAGCCACGGTGTCGGCGGCCGCCTCCCCGGCGACGCCCTCCGGCCCGCGGCACTCGGCGACGCGGCCTCCAGCCCGCGGCGTGATCACGGCCGGCTCGTCGCCACCGGTGTCCAGGGAAATCGCTCGGGCACGGGGTTTCGCCATGATGTGGATTGTACGGTCTGCCAAGCCGGCTGCTTTCGCGGATTGAACCCCGCACTGTCTGGGAGGCAGGAGACCGCGCACGCATGCCCCGGCTCCTGCCATCCGCACAACCCGACCTCTTTGCGCCGGCGGTCACGCCGGCCGGCGACCCGGCCGATGAAAATCCAGGTACGCGGCAAAGGGCCGCGGACAGTCGCTGGGAGTTTTCGACCGGTGTCGCCGTCTCGCCTCCGTATCATCGCCGTCGTGATCGTCGGTTCAGCCTGCGCCCTCTTTTCGAGCCGGGGGGCCTGGTGCCAGGAGACGATCATGATCACGGAAGACCCCACGATCGCGGGCATGGCGGGGCCGGGGGGCGGATCGTGCGGCTGCCAGGACACGCAGCGTCCGCCATGGCATGGCAATGTGCGGGGATCGTGCCAGCCGTGCAATCCCTGCTGCGATCCGCATACGGGGGTGTTCCAGGCCCAGCCGTGCGGACAGCTGCACATGCGGCGGTATGCCCGGGAGAACTGCATGCGGATGCCATCATGCTTCCCGCGGCTGCATACCTTGTGCCGCGACGGCTATCTGCCGTCGCCCGAACCACCCATGCTGCCCCGCTGCCACCAGTGCGGCGCGGCCATCGAAGCGGGCTTTTGAGAGGCGCGGCTACGGGCTGGTCCACAGACGCCCCACGACCAGCATCGCCGCCGTCACGGCCAGCGCCCCAACCACGTCGATGACCGCGCCGCTGCGGATCATGGCCCGCAGCGGAATGCGACCTGATCCGTAGACGATCGCGTTGCAGGGAGTGCTCACCGGCATCATGAAGCCAAGGCTGGCGGCGAACGTCGCGGCCAGCGCGGCCGGCAGCGGGTCGCCCCCGGTGGCCCGCGCCAAGGCGATCACCACGGGCACGACCATCGTGGCGCTGGCCGTGTTGCTCGTGAACTCGCTCGTGATCACGGCCACCGCGGCACCCACCACCACGAGCACCGTGCCGGCCCAGGGCCCGGCGGGAATCAGGCCCTGCAGCGATCCACCCGCCGCCGCCGCCAAACCGGTGGAAAAGCAGAGTTCACCGAGGGCCATGCCGCCCCCGTACAGCAGCACGATATCCCAGTCGATCCGCGCGTCGCGCCAGACCAGAGCCGGTCGCCACCGGCCCCGCTCCCGCTCTCCCGGCAGGAGGAAGAGCAGCAGGGCCCCGATCAGCGCCGCCACGCCCTCCGGCAACCGCTGGGCGAGCCACTGCGAGGCCGGGTGTCGGGCACCGAGGACCGCCATCACGAGGCCCGGCAGAACCCACATCGCGACGGTGGCGGCGAAGGCCACCGCCGTCGAGAGCTGCCCGGCGGTCCACGGGCCCAGCCGTGCTCGCTCCGCGGCCACGTAGGCGGAGACCCCGTCGAGCCGGTCGAGCCCCGCCGGGAAGAGCCATGCCAGCACCCGCACGGCCACCGTGGTGAGCACCGCGACAAGTGGCACGCCGATCGCGCACCACCCGAGGAATGACACGGCGACGCCGAGCTGATCGCGGATGAAGCCCAAGCCGATCAGGTTGGGGGGCGTGCCGATCGGCGTGGCCAGCCCACCGATCGAGGCCGCGAAGGCCACGCACAGAAACAGGCTCGTGGCGAATTCCGGAAGCGGCCGCCGCGCCCCCGCCGCCCCGGCCGCTTCGACGGCCGCGAGGATGCCCGCGGCGATCGCCATCATCATCGCCGCGGTACAGGTGTTGGAGATGAACGCGCTGATGAGCACCGACACGAACGCCACGGCGGCGAGGATACGGCCGGGCCGCTCGCCCACCCACGGCACGGAGAGCACGCCGTAGGCCAGTCGCCGGTCGAGGCCATGCATCCGGATGGCCTCGGCAAGCAGGAATGAACCAATGAAGAGAAAGATCAGCGGATCGGCGAACGGGCGGAAGACTTCTTTCGCCGGCGCCACCCCGGCCACCACGCAGGCCACCGCGCCGAGCAGCGCCGTCACCGCCAGCGGCAGGGCCTCGGTCACCCACAGCACGATCACCGCCACGAGAATCGGCGCGAGCAGCTGGGCTTCCGGAGTCAGGCTCATGGATCGAAGTGTACCCCGACCGCCTGCTCGTCGAACGACGGCTCGGGGCTGCCCATGCCCCGAGAGCCGGCGTAGCTGGCAAGCGAAGGCAGGATGCCCGTAGCGAACGTCCGGCGACGGGGCATGGGCAGCCCCGAGCCACGCGACCTGGGGAGGCCTCAGTACGTTTTGCCGACGGCGGCCTGCGCCGCCGCCAGCCTCGCCACCGGCAGCCGGAACGGCGAGCAGCTCACGTAGTCGAGCCCCACGTGATGGCAGAAGATCACCGAGTGGGGGTCGCCGCCATGCTCGCCGCAGATGCCGAGCTTGATGTCCTTGCGGGTGTTCCGCCCCCTCTCGACGGCGATCTTCATCAGCTGGCCCACGCCCGTCGCATCGATCGACGCGAACGGAT
>CAZONY010000278.1:0-3789 GCA_964581215.1 uncultured Chitinophagaceae bacterium
TCCGCTGCGATCCGCCGCAGATACTCGATGCTTTCGCGGGCAGTTCGCTCCACGCCCGGGGCGATGTCGAACACCTCGACGCTTACCCAGCCGCCGTAGCCGACCTTGCCCAGCGCTTCGATGATCGGCCTGAAGTCCACCTCCCCGAAACCGGGCCCCTGCAGGTTGGCGTCGTTGGCATGGAAGTGTTCGAGCTGCCGGCCGCTCGCGGCGATGATCTCCGGCATGGGCCGGGCTTCGCTCGCCATCGCCTTGACGTCGAGATGCAGCCGCACGTGAGGCGAGCCGATGCGGTCGATCAGGCGGCATGCCTCCCCTGCCGTCGTGAGCACGTCCGTCTCCGAAGGCGACAGTGGCTCGAGCGCGAGCACCGTTCCAGTCGCCTCCAGGACGGGCACAAGGCTGACACACGCTTCCGCGAGATGGTGGTGGGCCATCTGGGCCGTGACACCGGGCAGCAGGCTGCGCTGTCGCGGCGACCCAAACACCAGCACCCGGCCGCCGAGGTCACGGCAGAGCCTCGCGAGATCGCCGAGATGGCCGACGGTCCGGGCGCGGACGTCGGCGTCGGGATGCGTCACGTGAAGCCCCTCCGTCCTGGCCAGCAGCCAGTGCAGCCCGATGCACTCGAGACCGGCCCGCTCCATGGTGCGCCGCACCATCTCACGCTTCGCCGGGCCCACGGCGGCGAGCGACTCGCCGAGTGTGAATGGGGCGATCTCCAGGCCCCGGTAGCCGCAGGCGGCGGCGAAGTCGCAGGCCTTCTCCAGCGACCAGCCCTCAAACGTCTCGTTGCAGATCGCGTAGCGCATGGTGAAGGCTGGAGCGTCTCCTCACGGCTCCAGTGGCGGTGGCGCCAGGGCGGCATACGCCTCGTAGGCGGCGGCGATCCCGCCGCGGATCTCGTCGCCGGCGTGCAGGATGACTCGATGACGCAGCGCGAGCCGCTCCCCTTCGTTGAGCGACACCGCGCCGCTTTGCGCTGCCGGATTCATCTGCTGGAGCCCGAAGGGGTTTGCGCAGAAGAGGCCGTAGGTCCGCACGTGCCAGGGCGTGGGATGGCGAAAACTTGAGGGATGGTTGAGCATGGCGATGCCGACGTGCGCGCCGTCCACTGGTCCGTGACAATCGACCCACGTCGCCGGCTTCGACCAGGCATCGGCGTTGCGCTGTCCGATGCTGTTGACGATCGTGCCTCCGCGATCGACAGTCATGCTGTCGGGCATCCGGATCAGGACGCCCGCGTCCTTCCTGTCGGCCAGAACGACCGGGCCGTACGCCGCCACGAGGTCGATATCCAGATCGATGATGCGGGCCTCGGGGCCGCCTGAAAACGTCATCCGCCGTTCCTCGGCCATCACCGGCGTGCCGGCGGCATCGCAGACGTCGTTGCGGGCATGGATCACGGCGGTCGCGCCTCCCGCCAGGGTGCGGTAGTCGCGGTGGCGAATCGCCCCGACCTGGACGATTTTTTCCTCGCGACCCGAACGCTTGCCGAAGGAGTCCTTTTCGTGCCAGGTGTCGAATCCATTGACCGCCTGGTGGCCGAAAGTCAGCCCCCGCTGGTGGACGTGGTCGGTCGATTCGCCCGGCACACGCGCCATGGGGAACGACCGCGTCATCGATTTCCCCGTGGGCCCGATGAGCCGCCACAGAAACGGCTTGTTCCCCTGATCGACCACGTACTCCGCGATCGGCGCGCCGTGGAGTGTCACGATCGCTCCTCCGGCGGCGGTTTTTTGCACGTCGTAGGCACGCCCGCCGTCGTCGGCCGCGGCAACGGCCGCCATCAGCCAGACGGCCAATGGCACAAGTCGGAATGCCTCATTCATGGCCGTGGTGCCTCGAGTTCCATCTCGAGAGTCTACACTTCTCCCCGAACTGGATGGCCTGCGTGCCCTTCCCGCCAAGCATGCGTGAAATGCCCCGTTTTCCGTCCGGCATCATGAGCGATCCCGCAGGGCACGACATGGAGATCGATAGAATGTTGGCTGCCGAGGACACGGGAGCGAGCGGGCCGCGGGCAGGCGATCGTGCCGTATGAGCCCCACCAGGGAAGCGTTGCTCGAACGGCTCTCCGCAGAGCAGCCCTTCGACGTGATCGTGATCGGCGGCGGCGCGACGGGGCTCGGCGTGGCCGTCGATGCCACGGCGCGCGGGTTTTCGACCGCCCTCCTCGAAGCCGAGGACTTCGCCAAGGGCACCTCGAGCCGGGCCACCAAGCTCGTCCATGGTGGCGTGCGATACTTGGCACAGGGCAACCTTAGGCTCGTCCGCGAGGCCCTGCGAGAACGGACGCTCCTGCTCGACAACGCGCCGCACGTGGCCCAGCCGCTGGGGTTCGTGGTTCCGGCCTACGGCTGGCGTGGTCGCCTGTGGGACGGCCCGTTCTATCGATGTGGGCTCGGCCTCTATGACGCCCTCGCCGGCGCGAACCGGCTGGGCCCCACCGTGTCGGTCGGCAGGGAATCCCTGCTCGCCGGATCGCCGGGGCTGCGTCGCGCCGGCCTCGTCGGCGGCACTCGATACTGGGACGGCCAGTTCGACGATGCCCGCCTGGCCGTGGCCTTGGCCCGGACGGCCATCCGGGCGGGGGGCTGCGTTCTCAATCACTGCCGCGTGACGGGGCTGATCACGGCTTCCTCGTCGGGTGACGGCCGCGGGGTGCAGGGCGTGGTGGCCGAGGATCGGGAATCAGGCCGCACGATTCCCGTGCGGGGGCGATGCGTGATCAACGCCACGGGCGTGTGGGTCGATGCGATCCGCCGGCTCGACGATCCGGCCGCTGCCGACACCGTCGCGCCGAGTCAGGGAGTGCATCTCGTCGTCGATCGGGAACTGTTTCCGTCCGATCAGGCCCTGCTCGTGCCGAAGACGACCGACGGCCGGGTCTTGTTTGCGGTGCCGTGGCTCGGAAAGGTGATCCTCGGCACGACCGACGCCGCCCGCCGCGATCTCCCGATCGAGCCGCGTCCCTTCCCCGCCGAGATCGACTTCATCCTGCGGGAGGCCTCCAACTACCTCGAGCGTCCGCCGACGCGGGACGACATCCGCTCCGCCTGGGCGGGACTCCGCCCCTTGGTGCGGCCCCCCGGTCGCCACGCCGCCGGGACGCAGCGACTCTCCCGGGAGCATGCCATTTTCGTATCCCGCGACGGCCTCGTCACGGTGACCGGAGGCAAGTGGACGACCTACCGCTCGATGGCCGAGGACGTCCTCGCGACGTGCATCGCCCGAGGCTTCCTCCCCCCGCGTCGGGGCGGTGTCACTCGCACTCTTCGGCTCGTCGGCGCCCCGGCGCCCGGCGCTCCCGCCACGCCCCTGACGGCACTTCCGGGCGGGCACCTCTATGGCATGGAAGCGTCGCTCGTGGCAGCGCTTCCGGGGGCCGACCGGGAACTGCTCCCCGGCTTCACGGAGGCGATGGTGCGGTTCGCCGTGCGGCATGAATATGCCCGCTCCGTAGAAGATATCCTTGCCCGACGATCCCGATGGTTGTTCCTCGACGCGAGGGCCGCCGCCACGGTGGCCGACGACGTCGCCGCCATCATGGCGTCGGAGCTGGGCGTGGGTTTCCGCGCAGCCGAATCGGCGGCGGCATTCAGCGCTCTTTCGGCCGGCTATCACGCCCTGGAGCCGGTGCGCGACCAGAGCGGGAGCGAGCGCGAGGCTAGTTAACTCGCCTAGCCGGCTCGGGGCTGCCCGTGCCCCGTCGCCGGACGTTCGCTCCGGCCCTCCGGGCCTTCGCTCTCTCCCTGCCGGCTGCGCTTCGCCATCCTGGCTTCGCTT
>CAZONY010000279.1:0-3785 GCA_964581215.1 uncultured Chitinophagaceae bacterium
CGCCTGCTCGGCAATGGCGACATGCTCTTCCTGTCGCCGGGCACGAGCCAGATCCTCCGCGGCCAGGGCACGTTCGTCAGCGACGACGAGATCGGCCGGGTGATGGGGGCGATCGGCACGACCGAGCCGCAGTACGCGGCGGAACTCGTGAACCTCCAGCCGGCGCCGTCTGGTGACGCTCCCAAGGCGGGCGGCACGGGCAAGGATCGCGACGACCTCTACGAGGCGGCCGTCGAGGTGATCATCCGTGAGGGGCGTGGCAGCGTGTCGCTCCTGCAGCGGGCGCTGGGCGTCGGATACGGGCGCGGCGCCCGGCTGATCGACTACATGGCCGAGGACGGCATCGTGGGCCAGTATGCGGGGTCGCAGGCCCGCGAGGTACTGATCACGCTGGAGCAGTGGGCGGAGCGCAGCGGCACGCAGCCGGCGCCGGCCGACCCGGCCCCCAGGAAGCTGAAGATTCAACCGCACGCAGCGACTCGGACGGCGCCGGCCTTCATCGACGACGAGCATGAAGACGATGACGAGCAGGCCTTCGACGATGAAGACGACTCGTACGACGACGATGCTGATGACGACGAGGCGGGCGAAGATCTGTAGGACGGCTCTGGCGGCCACCTGCCGCCGACCGTCCGGAACGCGATGCACCGTGAGCGGTGAGCAACGTGATCTTCCGGGGCAATGGGCGGAAAATCGCCGGCCGATTTTCCCAGGGGAAATCGGCGACTAGGCTAGAGAACATGCGGTCTATCGAAATCTACGACACGACGCTCCGAGACGGCAGCCAGGGCGAAGGGGTCAACTTCTCGCTCGAGGACAAGCTGGCCATCACGCGCCGGCTCGACGAGGCGGGCATCGACCATATCGAGGGGGGCTACCCGCTCTCGAATCCCAAGGACGCCCAGTACTTCGCCCGGGTTCGGGAGCTGAAACTGCGGCACTCGAAGGTGTGCGCGTTCGGCATGACCCGTCGTCGCGGCATGACGGCTGCCGAGGATCCCGGAATGAGGGCCCTGCTCGAGGCCGGCACGAGCGTCGTCACGATCGTCGGCAAGACGTCGACCTTCCACGTGGCCGAGGTGCTCGGTGTCTCCCGCGAGGAAAATCTCGCGATGATCACCGACACGGTGGCCCACCTCGCCCAGGCCGGCCGCGAGGTGTTTTACGATGCCGAGCACTTCTTCGACGGCTGGAAACTCGACGCCGACTACGCCCGGCAGACGATCGTGGCCGCGGCGAAGGCCGGAGCGACCCGGATCGTGCTCTGCGACACGAACGGCGGCACGCTTCCCGACGAGATCGCCCGGCTGACGGCGGCGGCGCGGACTGCCCTCGACGAGGCCGGATCGTCCGCCCGGATCGGCATTCACTGCCACAACGACTGCGACCTTGCCGTCGCCAACTCCCTGGCGGCCGTGGCGGCCGGCGCTGCGCAGGTGCAGGGCACGATCAACGGCCTGGGTGAGCGGTGTGGCAACGCCGACCTGATCTCGGTCGTGGCCAACCTCGCCCTCAAGCTTCCCGGGTACAGGGTGCTCGGGGGCACGGGGGAAGGGTCGGGCACGGCCCACCTCACGGAGTTGTCGCGATTCGTGTACGAGACGGCGAACATGAGCTACCGTCCGAGCCAACCGTTCGTCGGAGCGAGTGCCTTCGCGCACAAGGGTGGCATGCACGTGCATGCAGTGAGCAAGGCCGCGGAATCGTACGAGCACATCGTCCCGGAGGCGGTGGGCAATTCCCGGCGCATCCTGGTCAGCGAACTGTCGGGACGGTCGAACATCGCCGCCTTGGTGACGCGGGCCGACGTGAAGAATGACCGGGCCCTGCTCGATCGGGTGCTGGCCGAGGTCTGCCGCCTGGAAAACGAGGGATGGCAATTCGAGGCGGCCGGGGCGACGTTCGATCTGCTGGTCGATCGGCTGGCCGGTACGTTCCGGCCGCTCTTTACGCGGGACAGCTACAACGTGGACGTGGAGAGCCGCGGCGAGGGTGACATTCGCACGCTGGCCACGGTGAAGCTCCATGTGGATGGGGCTGCCGGAGGCGTGCGACACGAGGTGGCCGAGGGGGACGGGCCGGTGAACGCCCTCGACGCCGCCCTGCGGAAGGCGCTCGAGCCGGTCTATCCGACCCTCTCACGGATGCACCTTCTCGACTACAAGGTCCGCGTCATCAACGCCCAGGAGGGCACGGCGGCCAAGGTGCGCGTGTCGATCGAGAGCACCGACGGCGAGGCCGTGTGGGGCACGGTGGGCGTGAGTGAGAACGTGATCGAAGCCAGCTGGCTCGCGCTCGCCGACTCGTTCCATCATTTCCTCTCCGCGCGGTCATAGCACCCGTCCGCGACCGGCTAAGCCCAGGCTCAACGCGCCTTGCTCTTCTTCGGCGGCTGGTTGGAATCCCTGTGATCGTCGAGTTTCTTGGCCGTCAGAGACTGCTGCGCGCGGGCGAGTTTCGAGCGGGCGCTGAGCAGATCACGATTGTCGCGGAGGAGTGCGGCTTCCGCCTTCGCCTCGGCCGCCTGCGCGGTCTGGAACGCCTTGCGGGCGGCCTTCAGGTCGGCATCGCTCTCAACCGCCTTCTCGAACCTGCTCTGGGCGGCGTCGAGGTTCGTTTCGGCCGCAGTGACCCTCTCCTCGAACGGCGCGATCCGGGAATCCGAGGCGATTGCCGCCCGTTCCAGGTCACGCATTGCCGCCCGGGCCGCCGCAGCCCGGCGGGCAGCTTCTTCCCGGTCGCCCTCGGCCTCCGGGGTGAGTAACGCGGTCGCTTCGGCAAGCTCCACCTCGGCGGCCTGGTAGGCCGCCTGTGTCTTTACCGAGGCCAGAATCGGCTCCGATGCCTGATCGAACGCGGCCCGGCTCTGTTTCAGGTGGCTGCGGGCGGCAACCAGGCCGGCAGGCGCGGCATGCTCCTCTTCCAGACGATCGATCGTCTTCTGGAGGGCGACGCCTGCCCCCTTCCGCTCCGCCTCGGCCTGGCGAAAGGCCGCCTGGGATTTCTGGAGCGACTGCAGCGATTCGCGAACGTTCCGTTGGGCCTCATCAACGGCCTGCTGTGCCTGCCGCACGGCGGCATCCTCGCGCTGCTCGTCGAGTCGTCGGGCGCGGTCGGTGTCGGCGGCGATGGTCGGGGATCGTTGCGTTGCCAGGAGGGCGATGCATACCGCAGCGACGCCGCACAGATCGGTACGACGCATGGCAAGGCGGACTCCGAACAGAACGTCTCTCCTGGGAACGCTTCGGTGCATGGTACCGCGTGGCACGAGGCCATCCAGCGGAAACTGGATGAGGGTTCGGGGGCGAGCCGCTCCGGTGGCGTGGCGGCGGAGTTTTTGGCAGGATTTGTCGTTCTCGCGAGGGTTCCCATGCACGAACTGCCGAAGCAATATGACCATACCGCGGCCCAAGCCCGGTGCCGCACGCTCTGGGATGCCGGCCGCTACTGGCACGCTGATTCCCAGCCCGCCGATACGGCTCCGCCCCGCCCCGTCTTCTCGATCGTCATTCCGCCTCCGAACGTGACCGGTGCGCTCCACCTCGGCCACGCCCTCAACAACACGCTGCAAGACATCCTCGTGCGCACGAGGCGGATGCAGGGCTTTCTCACGCTCTGGATGCCAGGCACCGACCATGCCGGCATCGCCACGCAGGCCGTCGTCGAGCGGCGGCTTCTCGAAGAGGAAAAACTCTCCCGGCACGATCTGGGGCGGGAGAAACTCGTCGCGCGGATCTGGGCCTGGAAGGAGCAGTACGAGAAGCGGATCCTGGGCCAGCTCCGCG
>CAZONY010000280.1:0-3781 GCA_964581215.1 uncultured Chitinophagaceae bacterium
GCCCGCAGGTCCACGTCGCACAGCCCCGCCAGCCAATCGAGCGCCTCGCGATCGACATCGGTCGTCGTCGGCGAACGCAGGTGGAGCGTGTCGGCGATGATGCCCGATGCCATGCACAGGGCGATCGGCGGCTCCGGCACGAGCCCCGCCGCCCGAAACTGCCGGGCCACGAGCGTGCAGGTGGAGCCCACCGGCTCGTTCACGAACCGGATCGGCTGCGTGCTCTTGAGCCCGCCGCCGAGCCGATGGTGATCGAGCACCTCCACGATCTCCGCCTCGTCGGCGCCGTGGACCGCCTGCCCCAGCTCGTTGTGATCGACGAGGACAAGCTGCGGCCGCGGCGGGCTGATGAGGTCGGTCTTGAACGCCATGCCGACGAGCCGGCCGTCGTCCCCGGCCACCGGAAAGACCGGCTGCGGCGACCGCTCGACCAGATCCCGGGCCTCCGTCACCGCGAGCTTGCCGGGAACCGTGATCACGTCGCGATCCACGACCGGATCGATGAACTGCGACGACTTGATCCGCAACGTGGTGTTCACCGTGTCGAACGGGCTCGCGATCACAGATACCCCCTTCGCCGCGGCGATCTCCACCACCTCGCTGGCCGGTGAAAATCCTCCCGTGATCACGATCGCCCGCACGCGGGCGTCGATCGCCGGCAGCTGGATCGAGGGCCGGTCGCCGCAGACCACGACGAGCCGCTCCCGCGGATACTTCTGCATCCGCTCCGTGAACCCCTCGGCACTCATCGCCCCCACCATCACGAGCAGCTCCTCGGCCCGCTCCGGGTCGACGGCGTTGCGAAACGAGCCGCCGAGCACGCTGCAGATCTTGTGCAGGCTCGTGCCCACCGCCCGGGCCTTCGTGGCATCGGCCGCGTCGGTGAAAAAGAGCTCCATCATCGTGAGCACGGAGAGCACGCCCACCACGCGCTGGTCGGCATCGACCACGGGAATCGCCCGCAGGTCGGCCTTCCGCATCCTTTCATACGCCTCGTGGAAGGCATCGCCGAAGGAGGCGGTCACCAGCCCGCGGCGGCAGACGTCCTCCACCTGGGGCCGCACGTCCATCACCAGCTTCGGCGGCGGCAGGCCGGCCCGACGGAGCACGAACTCCGTGCGCTGGTTGGGCGGTCCGCAGCAGGCGGCGATCGCGTCGGGCCGCGTCGTCCGCCGCAGGAGATCGGCGTAGGCGATCGCCGAGCAGATCGCGTCGGTGTCGGGATTGCGATGTCCGAAGACGAGCGTGCTCATCGACGGATCACGCTTCCCCGGGGGCCTGCAGCCAGCAGGCGAGCGACGGACTCCATTCCAGCATCTCGCCGGCTTGGAAATAGATGCCGATTTCGCGGGCCGCCGACTCCGGCGAGTCGGAGGCATGGACGAGGTTCATTTGCCGGCTGGCGCTGTAGTCGCCGCGGATCGTGCCGGCGGCCGCCTTCAGGCCGCTGGTGGCGCCGAGCATCTCGCGCACCACGCGGACCACCTCCGGCCCGGCGAAGACCGTCGCCACCACGGGCGACGCCGTGATGAATTCCTCGAGGCCGGGATAGAAGGGCTTGGCCACGTGCTCGGCATAGTGCTGCTTCGCCATGTCGGGAGTGATGCGGAGCATCTTCATGGCCACGAGCCGCAGCCCCTTCTGCTCGAAGCGGGTGAGGATCGTGCCCAGCAGCCCGCGCTCCAGGCAGTCGGGCTTGAACATGACGAACGTGCGTTCCATGGTTTTCTCCGGCGTGGATGGACGTGGCCGAAGTCTATGTAGCGGCCGCGGCAGGCCACAACCAGACCGGCTTGATGCCCCGGCTCGGTGTCCCTATCTTCCCGCCCCGCGCAGCCGAGGCATCCGCCTGGCACGCGTCCCGACCGCGAGGCCCCGATGCGTTGCCGCCCCGTCGCCGCCTTCGTGATCGTGGCCTGCTCGAGCCCGCTCGCCCGGCCCGCCGTCGCCACGGAGCCCCACCCCGAGGTCGTGGCCGAATTCACCCGCCGGGTGCAGCCGCTGCTCCTCAATCGGTGTGCCACCGGCGGCTGTCATGGCGACCCCGGCGCCGGCGGCTTGCGATTCGTGCACCGCGACTTCACCGGGCGGATCACCCGCGAGATCACGCTCGGCAACATCGAGGCCATCCTTTCCGCGTGCGGCGAGACGCGGTCCGCGGCCGGCCTCATCGCAACCACCACCAGCCGCCACCCGAAATCGGCCACGTCGCCGCGCGGGTTCGCGCAGCCGCTCTCACCGCGCGAGCGGTCCGTCCTGGAAGGCTGGCTGAACACCGCGCTGGCGGCGGGCGACGCGAACGCGAGCCGGCCGATTGCCCCACCGCGGCCGCCCAGCCGATTCCAAAGACTGCTCGATGAGGCCGCCAACCCGCCCGCGTTGCCGCCCCCGCCGAAGCCCAAGGGCCTGTTGATTCCGGAGGATGACGGGGCTCCGCCCGGCCGATGAGGCCAGGCCGCCGGCGAAGCAGCCCTACGTGAGCCGCACATCCCCGCGGATCACGGCCGTCAGAAACTCCCGATTGCCCTCGAGCAGGTCGGGCTCGGCAAGCAGACCCTCGGCCGACCGCCAGAGAATCTCGTCCACCTCGATCGGGTGCGGCACGAGCTCGCGCTCCTCGACGAAGGTCACGTTCCACCAGGCCAGCGGCGTGCCCCAGGCCGTCACGCTCCGCCACACGCAGGCCTGCGGCGCTACGCTGGCGGCGAGTTCCTCCATGCACTCCCGCACCACCGCCTCGTGCTCTTCTTCGCCCGGCTCGATGTGACCGCCGGGAAAGCAGACGCGGCCGCCGGCCCGCACCGTCCGGCCCCGGCGGATCGCCAGAAACAGTCCTTCGCGCCGTGCCACGGCCACGACGCCGCGCTTCTGCTCGGGATTTTCGCCCATCGGTCATCGGCCTCGCAGACGTTTTTGATCGCCCCCCATACACTACACTGTTTCATCATCCGTATGCCGTGCGTCAGTGCGGCCTTCCCCGAAGCCTGCCGATGGAAGCCCCCGCCCCCAAACGTCCGTCCCAACCCCCGACGCCCGGCCGCCCCCTCAGCATGCCGGTGGTCGTGATGCTGATTCTCGGGGCGCTGGCGATGGTGACGATGCTGGCCCGCGAGCAGGCCGGCGGGGCGCCGGTGCTCAGCTTCAACGAATTCGTGCGGCAGGTGAAGGCCGACAACGTCGCCAGCGTGACGATCACCGGCAACACGCTCCGCGGCGAGCTGAAGGCGCCGCTCGGGGGCGATGCCGCCGCGTCGAAGCTGTTCTCGCTGGAGCTTTCGAACTACGTGGCCAAGGATCTCGACACGCTGCTCCTCGAACACGGCGTGAAGACGAACGTCCGCCAGCCGACCGACGGCACCGGCTTCCTGCTGGGGCTCTATCTGCTCGTACCGCTCCTGCTGATGGCGGGCTTCTGGATGACGCTCCGGCGGGCCCGCGATCCTCTCGGCGGCGGTTTCCTCGGCGGCTTCAGCAAGTCGCCGGCGAAGCGTTATTCCGCCTCCGACAGGCAGGTGACGTTCGCCGACGTGGCGGGCCTCGAGCAGGTGAAGGAAGACCTGCAGGAGATCGTGGAGTTTCTGAAAGACCCCAAGAAGTTCGAGCGGCTCGGCGGACGCGTGCCGAAGGGCGTGCTGCTCATGGGGCCGCCGGGCACGGGCAAGACGCTCCTGGCCCGGGCGGTGGCCGGCGAGGCGGGCGTGCCCTTCTTCTCGATCTCCGGCAGCGAATTCATCCAGATGTTCGTGGGCGTGGGCGCCTCGCGGGTGCGCGACCTCTTCAA
>CAZONY010000281.1:0-3769 GCA_964581215.1 uncultured Chitinophagaceae bacterium
AAGGCGCAGCAGGATGTGCTCCTCCCTGACGTCGAGAACGGCGTCATCGCGCTGATCGGGGCGACGACACAAAACCCCTTCTTCGCGCTGACCAGCGCCCTGGTCAGTCGCAGCCGGATCTTCGAGCTGGAGGCTCTCGGCCGTGACGCCATCGCCCGCATCCTCCATCACGCCCTCACGGATCGGGAGCATGGCGTGGGTGCCGAACAGGTGACGCTCACGCCGGAGGCGCTCGAGTTTCTCGTCGAGACCGCCGACGGCGACGCCCGCCGGGCGCTCGGGGCCCTGGAGATCGGCGTGCTCTCGAGCGCCGCACGGCCTCTGATCTTCTCGCTGGAACTGGCCCAGGAGAGCGTGCAGCGGAAGGCGATCAGGTATGACGCCGGCGACACGCATTACGACTGCGCGAGCGCCTTGATCAAGAGCATCCGGGGAAGCGACGCCGATGCGGGCCTCTACTGGCTGGCCCGGATGCTCGAGGGGGGCGAGGACGTGCGGTTCCTGGCCCGACGCCTCGTGATCCTCGCCAGCGAGGATGTCGGCAACGCCGATCCGCGGTCGCTGCTCATCGCGGTGGCGGCGATGCAAGCGACGGAGTTCGTCGGCTTGCCCGAGTGCCAGCTCACGCTCGCGCAGGCGGTCATCTACCTGGCGCTCGCGCCGAAGAGCAACGCCTGCACGACCGCGATCGGCGCGGCCCGCCGTGACGTGCGGGAGAAGGGGGTGATTCCCGTGCCTCGGCACCTGCAGGACAAGCACTACGCCGGCGCCAGGCGTCTCGGCCACGGTCAGGGCTACGAGTATTCCCATGACGCCCCCGACGGCGTCGCCGCGCAGGACTATCTGGGGGTCGAGAAGCGGTATTACGAGCCAACCGACCGCGGCCTGGAGCGGGATCTCGGCGAGCGACTCGCCGAGATCAGGCGGCGTCTCCACGATCGGCCGGAGCAGGCGACGCCCGAAACGCCCTGAGCCCATCCAGCTCGTCGAGGATCTCTCCGCACAGAACCTGTTCCAAGCGCGCGAGGGCCCGCGCGGCGGTGGCGCCGTCGAGCACGCGATGGTCGCAGATCAGGGTGACGGGGCAGCGGCCTTCGGTGTCGAGGGGGGCGTACGAGAGGCTCGTCGTGCAGATCGTCGGGTGTCCGTGGTTGCTCGCGCCCAGGCCGGCAAGCGTGGAGAGGCTGAACGTGCCGATCCGCGTGCACCGCTTGGGTGAACACGAATTCATGTTCCACCAGAGCGTGGCGCGGCGGAGGGGGCCGGGCAGCGACTCGAGCTGCAGCTGCCGCTGGAAGACCTCCTCGATCGGCTCCGTGCCGAGGCGGTCGAGAAACCTTTGGATGTCGGGAAGGGTGCGGGCGTCAGGATGCGGCAGCCGGCCGAAGAAGAGGCGGTCTGCACCGTCGTCGGCGCGGTTGATGGCGACCGAGGCGACGCTGCTCGAGGACGTGGCCAGACGCGGCACGATCCCGCGGACGATCCAGGTGCGCAGGATGGGCATCTCGGCGGCGACGCGGCCATAGGCCTTGAGGACGATCGCCGCCCAGCCGATCCGATCGGCCGCAGCGGCGCGTGCCTCGGCGACCGGTCCCAGATGCATGCTGCGGGTGACGGGAAAGAGGGGGATGTCGCGGGTGAGCCCGACGAGGTCGGCGACGAAGCCGCGGGGGGCCGGGAAGCGGCGGCTCGAGACCGTAAGCGGCACTGGGCGGTGGATCGTCATGGATGAATTCAACCGGAATCAGCCGGTTCGCGAAATGGCAGTTTGAGGGCGGAGCAGCGGGCCGCATGGCGACCGTTCGGCCGGTAAACTATGGGAACTCGAGACCGGGAGGCTCCCTGACAGGCAGATGGTCGCCGACGACGCCATGCATCGTTCCGCCCCGCGTGTGGGGCCGGCTCCTCGTGTGGCAGCCGCGAGTCAATCCGACACCGCGCCCACGTCGGACACGGTCGTGGGGAGCGAGTCGCTTTCGCATCGGGGCACCGATCTGGGCTTCGGGCGGCTGAGCGACCCCCAGTCGCCCGATCCGCTCATCGGCGTGGATGTGGGGGGAGTGCGGATCGAGGCCTTCATCGCGGAGGGGGGCATGGGGCGGGTCTATCGGGCCGCGCAGCAGGAGCCGCGGCGGACGGTGGCCGTCAAGGTGATGCGGCCAGCAGCGTCTCGGCAGGCCGTCTCACGGTTTCAGAGGGAAGTGGACGTCCTCGCCCGCCTGCGGCATCCCGCCATCGCGCAGATTTACCTGGCAGGCACACGGCGCGTCGGGGTCGACGACATCCGCTTCTTCGTGATGGAGCATGTGCCCGATGCGAAGACGATCGTGGCCTATGCCGCCACACGCCAGCTTTCCGAGCGCGAGCGATGCGGGCTGTTCCTGCAGGCCTGCGATGCCGTGGCGCATGGGCATTCCCAGGGGGTGGTGCATCGCGACATCAAGCCGGGAAACGTGCTCGTCGACGCGACGGGCCAGGTGAAGGTCATCGATTTCGGTGTCGCCCGGCTGCTCGATGCCGAGTCGGCAGGCGCCACGGAGACCGGGCAGTTGGTCGGCACGCGGCACGCCATGAGTCCCGAGCAATTTGCGACGGACGGTCGAGCTGTCGATGCCCGTTCTGACGTCTACTCGCTCGGCGTGCTGCTGCATCAGTTGGTCACGGGCAGGCTTCCCTACGACATCGACGAAGCTTCGCTCGTGGCGACGGCGCGGATCGTTGAGGAGGTGGTGCCACGGCGGCTCGCGGTGGCCGATCGCTCGCTGCGGAGGCTGGCGCTCGTGGCCGACCGCTGCCTCGCCAAGCAGCCAGGCAATCGCTACGCATCGGCCGCAGACGTGGCGGCCGACATCCGGCGTGTGTTGGTTGGAGATATTCCGTCGATCCTGCGGCGGTCTTGGCGGGCAAACCTGTCCTGGTGGATCGAGCGGCATCGGTCTCTGGTCGCCGGAGGGGGCGTGATGCTGTGCCTGCTGGCGACGTTCGCGGCCTGGGCGCTCGGCCGTGGCGGCAATCCTGCGTCTTTCCGGCCCGACGCTCTCGGCATGGATCGATCCGGCCCCACGGGGACGTTCGCGATCATCTCGAGCGGCCGGACGACGCCGCTCGACTGGGTCACGATCAGTTTTGACGAAGACGTGACGGGCCTCTCTGTCGACTGTTTTCGGCTTCTTCGAGATGGTCGGCCCGTGACCGGAGGCGGCATCGGGCTCACCGGCAGCGGACGGAATTGGAAGCTCGTCGGTTTGGCCGAGAGCACCGCCGACGAGGGCAGTTATGCGCTCGAACTGGTGGGCAATGCCTCCGGCCCTCGTGATGCGGCCGGCAATCGATTGACCGGTCTCGCTCGGATGACGTGGCGGATGCCGGCGCGACGGTCAATGGCCTTCAATCTGCTGGAGGAGGGCTGGAGGCAATATGTCGTGACGCTGGAAGGGGTGGAGTGGTACACCGAAAAGCATGCCGGGGCGACGGCATTCATCCGCCCGACGGAGTTGGGCAAGGAGGGGCGGGCGGTGCTTCGTTTCAACGCACCATTCCCGATCCAGGATGCGATGCTGACCGCGATGGTTGGCGTATGGACGACCGGAGATCCGTTCCCCTACGACCCCGGGGCCAAGGCGGCCATCGACGTGTCGAGGGACGGCGACTCGTGGACGACGATCGTCTCGCTGGAGGCGAACCGGGGTGGCGCCGACACCACGCCCCGGGATATCTCCGCGATCGTGGCCGGTGGAACGGAAGTGTGGGTGCGGGCCCGACTGACGGC
>CAZONY010000282.1:0-3767 GCA_964581215.1 uncultured Chitinophagaceae bacterium
CGGGATGAGCAGGCTCGACCGTGGATCCTTCACGAGCCAGTGACCGTGGGCCGCCACCTCAGCCCGCGCGATCGCCACGAAGCGGTCGATCGTTTGCCGGGTTTCAGGCCACTCCATCCACCGCGGCGGGAGTGGGCCGGGCGACGAATGCCACTCGCGGCCAAACCGGATGAGCAGCCACTCCTGCGCCCGCCAGACGTCTGCGTGTTCCCAATGGCCGTGCGGGTTGGCCGGGTGCGGCTCCGTGTCGATGCGCTCGCCGAGGTTCGCACCCATCGCAGAGAGGCCTCGGGCGACGAGCGACGTGCCCGAGCGATGCATGCCGACGACGAGAACGATCATCGTTGTGTTGAGTGGTCACTCCCGACAAGAATGTACCCGCGCACGATGCGGTCGAGGCAAGGCGAATTTCGCCTCGGACTTCGGGATCGTCGGGCTCGGGCAACCGCTCTCGACGAGCGGGTGGCTGCCAACGTGGAAGCAGCGGTTGAGGAAAGCCGGATGCCCCGCCTGCTCACCGCCGCCACAGCAACTGCAGGCCCAGGCCCAGCCCGTTCTCGAACGTCACGACGTCGGTGCGGCCGGAGGTGAAGTTCGTTCCCTGGAAGATCTCCCGATCGAACAGATACGACGCCACGAACTCCAGCGTGAAACCACCCCCCAGCGACTGCTCGAAGCCTGCCGCCGCGCGCTGGTCGAAGACGTAAAACCGCTCGTCGTCGCTCGCCCGATCAGCCAGGAAATAGATCTCCGTGTCGGTCCGATAGAACGCCACGAAGGAGAGCGTTTCGGTGAGTCGCCGTCGGGCCGTCGCGTTGACGTTCACGAGCGGAAAGTAGGCCAGGCTCACCGTCCAGTCGTCGGTCGGCCGCCATTCGACCCCTGCCGGCACGCCGAGCTTGGCCTCGAACGCGGCGCTCGGCCGCCACACATAGGCGACACCCGGCAACGGATAGGGCAGCTGCGAGGTCGGTGAATAGAAGAGGCTGAAGCTCCATTCGTCGTCCTGCCGCCGGGCCGGCCGATTCATGAACAGGATCGCCATCAGCGTGAGGTCGCGGCCGGCCGCATAGGGCCGATCGCTGGCCGAGCCGAAGAGGAACGTGCCGCCGAGCACGCCACCATCGTCCTGTGGGCGAATGTGGGTGACACCGGTCTCGACGAGCCACAGCTGATCCGGAATGGCCCGGCCGCTGTCGGGCAGAACGGCATCGGTGGCCAGTTCCAGACGGCCGAACCGCCCGATCCCCAGCCACAGCGGACGCCCTTCTTCGGGTCGGCCAAGGGGCACGGCCAGCCGGGCGTACTGGGCGTTCATCGAGAGCGCGTCGGCCTGGCCATCGACAGGCACCGGCGGCGCCCAAAACCCACCGATCGACACCGGCGCCGACGAGCCGAAGGGGCCGCCCGGTCGGGGCCGCCTGGTGACGGCATCCGGATCGAGGTCCGAGACCGGCTCGTTGGCGAAGGTGTCTTCTTCGAGATTGAAGTCGATGGGCGGCAGCAGCGCGACACGCTCGGGCAGCCGGATCGCGGGCTCGTCCGCGGCGACCCACCGGCAGGCGACGGTACACGCGACGGCCGCGACCATGACCGCCGTCTTCGTTCCACGCACGGTAGTTGCTCCGCGTCCTGTCGGAAAGGCGACCGGGTTGTAGACTTTTCGGGTGGTGGTGGTAACGGCAAAAACGCCGTCGCGGCCGCCGCGGAGGCGATCCCCACGCCCCGCGTCCGTGAATCTTTCGCGAGGAGGTGCCCGTGGCTGCCCTGTCGGTCGGTGACAAGGTTCCGATGTTCCGGGCGCCGCTCGGCGACGGCGGCACGTTCGACATGGCCGATCATGTCGGCCGGAAGGCCCTCGTGATCTTCTTCTATCCCAAAGACAACACGCCCCTGTGCACGCAGGAGGCCTGCGGCTTCCGCGACGCCTACGAGCAGTTCGTCGCCGCCGGGGCGGAGGTGGTGGGCGTCAGCGCCGATTCGCCGGCCAGCCACGCAGCCTTCGCCCGCAAGCACCGCCTCCCGTTCCCCATCGTGAGCGATGCCGACGGCGGCCTCCGGAAACGCTTCGGCGTGCCGAGCCTGCTCGGCTTCCTGCCCGGCCGGGTCACCTACGTCATCGACCGCGGGGGAATCGTGCGGATGGCGTTCAATGCCTCGTTCACCGCCGCCGGCCACGTGCAGAGGGCGCTGGATCTGGTGCGCCGCGACACAGGCGATCCGGTCAGGCCGTGATCTCGTCCTTGCCGAGCCGCACCGGATCCCGGAAGGCGATCGCAAAGCCCACGAGCACCGCCGCCGCCGCCGCCGCGAACACCAGCCAGAAGGGCTGCCAGGGAAATGCGCCGGCGGATTTCGTCAAGGCCTTCGCCACTTCGGGGAAGGCCACGTTGCCCACGTACATCCCCGCCCCGTAGGTGAGCAGCGCGATCAGCCCCTGCGCGCTGGCCCGCAGGTGACGCGGCGCGACGTGGTCGGTGTAGAGCTGGCCGGTGACGAAGAAGAAGTCGTAGCAGATGCCGTGCAGCACGACCGCCAGGACGAGCATCCACATGCTCCCCGCGCCGAACGCGAAGAGCGTGTAGCGGACCACCCAGGCTGCCATGCCCACCAGCAGCATGGTCTTCACGCCGAAGCGGGCCAGAAAAAACGGCATCAGGAGCATGAACCCGATCTCGCTCATCTGGCCGAAGGTCATCACGGTCTCGCTGCCCAGGCCGAGCATCTTCTGGATGCCCATCTCGGCGATGTATTCGTTGGCCTTGGCGTAGTAGACGGCCAGCGGAATGCAGACCAAGAAACTGGCGATGGCGAAGGTCGCAAAGGCGGGCGACTTCATCAGGCCGATGGCGTCGAGCCCGAGGAGCTTGGCGACACTCACCGGCTGCCCCTTCGCCTTGGGCGGGCTGTGGGGCAGCGTGAAGCAGTAGAGGCCGAGCACGACCGACGTGGCGGAGGCCATCAAGAACGGCAGGTTCGTCTTGCCGGCGTCGTTGGCCGAGGCGTCGCCGAGGAGCAGGCCGGCGATGCCGGCGGGTAGGGCATTGCCCGCGAGCACCCGCGGCAGAATCGAGCCGACGGTGATGCCCGCGGCGATCCAGCCGATCGTGCCCCACACGCGGACGAGCGGAAACTGCCGCCGCGGCTCGGAGAGGTGGTCGAAGCTCACCGAATTGACGAGCGCCAGCGTGGGCATGTAGCAGAGCCCGGCCGCCAGCAGCATCCAATAGAAGCTCGACGGATCGGTCGCGCGGGCCACGCCGTAGAGCAGTGCGGCGCCCGCGAGGTGGAGTGTTCCGAGCACGACCTGCCCGGGTAGAAAACGATCGGCCACCAACCCCACCAGGAGCGGCGCCACGATGGCCGCGAGCGATCCCGTGCCGTAGGCACCGCCGATGATGGAGCCGACGTCCTCGCGTCCCTGAAAGAGCGTCGAGAGATACTTCCCCATGGGCACCATCCAGCTGCCCCACAGGAAGAACTCCAGAAACATCATCACGCCCAGTCGCGTCATCGCCAGCGGAGCCGGGGCGGGGGAAGGAGCGGAGTTGGCCGTGGCATTCATGCATCGTCTCCCGGAACGAGGAGCGTGGAGCATACCCGTTCACAGGCCCGCTGCCAGAGCCGCGACGCGGCCGTCAGGGAAGGCCGCGCGACGTCTCGGCCCCTGCACCGGGCACTGATCGGCCGGCATTTCCGGCGGAAACGCCCCTTGGGCGGCGGGCCGTTGGCCGCTACTCTCCCGCCCCCATGAGCCACGGCCAAGC
>CAZONY010000283.1:0-3764 GCA_964581215.1 uncultured Chitinophagaceae bacterium
GCCGAAGACCTCGGGCGGCAGCTCGGCGCGCCAGGGCTCGAGCAGGCGCAGCTCACCCGCCGAGGGCAGGCCCTCGGCCGCGAACTCCGAGTTGTTGAACAGGCTGTGCGCGCGCTGGTACAGGCTGTTCTTGTTCAGCGTATTGAAGTCGTAGGGCCAGACGAGGGCCTCGCGCACGCGCCGGTCCTGGAACAGCGGGCGGCGCAGGTTCAGGATGTAGCACTGCAGGCCCTGGCCGGTGGCGGTGGGGAAGTCGTCCTTGACGATCCGACGGTCGTCCCACTTCGGCCCCGCGTGCTGGCGCACCCAGGCGCGGCCGCTGTACTCCTTGAAGAAGTCGAACTCGCCGGCCTTGAAGGCCTCGCGCGCCACCGCCTGGTCCTTGTAGTAGCGGTAGACCACGCGCTCGAAGTTGAAGAAGCCGCGCCGCGCCGGCAGCTCGCGCGCCCAGTACTCGGGGTTGCGCTTGAACTCGATGCGCTTGCCGCTGTCCACCGCGCCGACGGTGTAGGGGCCGCTGGTGATCGGATGCTCGGTGACGATCTCGTCGAATCGCCGGGGCTTGCCGTCGGCACCATACTTGCCGATCCGCGGTCCCAGGATCGCGGCCCCGGTGAGCGCCGCCCAGCCACCGACGGAGTGCACCGCGGAGCAACCGGCGAAGTCCCAGAAATTCCACTCCTTGGCCAGGTAGCCGAAGCCCCAGATCCAGTGGCCCGTCACCGGGTAGATCACGATCGCCATCAGGAAGCTGAAGAGAATGAACGAGTGGTACTTGATCCGCTCGGCCACCGCCCCCGACACGATCGTGGCCGCCGTTCCGGCGAACACCAACTGGAAGAAGAACTTCGCCCACAGCGGAATGTTCGCCCAGTTGATGGCGCCGTAGACGCCCTGGTATTGGTCGCCCATGGCGGGGCTGTTGTCCGCGCCCCCGACCATCCAGGAGCCGGAATTTCCGATCAGCGCCCCATCACCAGCGCCGAACATCAGGTCCCAGCCGATCAAGTAATACGCGATCGCCGTCGCCGCGAAGACGATGAAATTCTTCGAGAGAATGTTGACGGCATTCTTCGCCCGGGCGAATCCCGACTCGACGCAGCCGAAGCCGAGATTCATGAAGAACACCAGCATGCCGCAGACGAGCACCCACACCGTGTCGGCAGCCATCCACAGCTTCGGAACCATTTCCTCGATCGTGGGAGGGGCCGGAGTGGCCGGCGCGGCGGCAGCCGCCTCTTCCTGTGCGAACAATTCGGTGGGGAACACCAACGTGGCCGACGTGGCCAGGACGACCGCCGTCGTCAGAAGCAAAAGAAAACGCATCGTGCGAAACCGCATGTGAACGCCTCGTGTGTGAGTAGGAATCGAGCACCTCCGCTGTGCCGAAATCCTCGAGACGCAGCCTCCTGCCGCGCCGGAATTTCCGCCGAGGAGGCAAGGTGGGCAAGCGGTGTGCCAAACCATGAGCGGCCCGTGAGGCAGGCCGGAGAAAATGCGTGGGCGCCGCGATTCACGCCTGTTTTACGGTCAAGGAATTTTTTCGCGGCGGGCGCGGCTGCGGCCGGATGCGACGAGTGCGGGCAGGGCGTGCCAGCGGCCTAGGCAGATCAGAACGTCACGACCGGCGGCGGCGGGGCTGGCGGCCCGGGAGTCCGGCCGGCTTGCCGGTCGAGGTCGGCATCGAGCGCGTCGGCCACCCCCGGGGCGACGTCGATGCCGGCCCGAACCAGAAAGTTGGCCAGGAGCCGAAACCCGTGCCGGGTGAGGATCGACTCGGGGTGGAACTGCACTCCATACAGGGCGGCCGGCTCGTCGGCGACCGCCATGATCGTTCCCCGGTCGTCCCGGGCGGTCACGGACAGGTCGCGGGGGAGCGTCGCCGGATCGATCACCAGCGAATGGTAGCGGCAGGCCGTCATCGGGCTGGGAATGCCGGCGAAGAGGTCGATCGCATCGTGGTGCACGGCCGTGGCCCGGCCATGGATCGGCTCCGCGGCCCGCACGATGGCCGCGCCGGCCGCGGCGGCGATGGCCTGGTGACCGAGGCAGACGCCGAGGATCGGCACCTGGCCCCGGCACCGGCGCACGACATCCACCGAGCAGCCTGCCTCCGCGGGCGTGCAGGGACCGGGCGAGATGACGATCGCCCGGGGTTGCAGGGCCCGCACGCCGGCCGCGTCGATGGCATGGCTCGACACCACCCTCGTCTCGCCCCCGAGCATGTGCAGGCAGCGGGCGAGGTTGAAGACGAAGCTATCGCGGTTGTCGAGGACGACGATCAAGGCAGGGCTCCCGGCCCCACGGGCCGCGCGGAACTCCCGGACACGGCATCGAGCGCCCGGAGCATGCCCTCCGCCTTGTGGAGCGTCTCCTCGTATTCGGCGGCGGGGTCGCTGCGCACCGTGATGCCCCCGCCGGCGGCGAACGTCACCCGGTCGGGGCCGACCACGAACGTGCGGATCAGCAGGTTGAAATCGGCCGTGCCGTCGAAGCCCACGTAGCCGAGCGAGCCGCAGTAGGGGCCGCGGGCCATGCCCTCGAGCGCCGAGATGATCTCGCAGGCGCGGTGCTTCGGGGCGCCGGTGACGCTGCCCCCCGGAATCGCGGCCTCGACTGCGTCGAGGGCCTGCATACCGGGCCGCATCCGGCCGGCCACGATCGACACGAGGTGCTGCACGTAGCGATAGCGCTCCAGCCGGCAGAGTCGTTCGACCTGCACGCTCTCCGGTCGGCACACGCGGGCGAGGTCGTTGCGGATGAGATCGACGATCATGACGTTCTCGGCCCGATCCTTGTCGCTCGAGCCGAGGTCGTCGCCGGCGAAGAGATCGGCCTCGGGGCTGGCGATCACCCGACGGGTGCCCTTGATGGGGTGCATCCGCACGCCGCCGCGGCTCACCTGCAGAAATCGTTCGGGCGAGGCACTGGCGATGGCGACCTCGCCCGTGTCGAGATAGCCGGCGAAGGGGGCCGGGTTGCACGAACGGGAGGCGAGAGCGAGGGCCACCGGATCGACCGCCCCCTCCACCGTGAACTGCTGGGCGAGATTCACCTGGAAGATGTCGCCGGCCCGGACGGCTTCGATGCCGGCTTCGACCATCCGCAGATAGGAGTCGCGGGAGTGGGTCGAGCGGACGTGGGGGTGGGCCGGGAGCGGGTGCAGGAAGGCGGGCCGGGGGGCTGACGGGGGGGCATCGGCGTGGGTGACGACGACGGGCGACGGCAGGCCGGCTGAAGCCTGCCCAGCAGGAGACGTCTGCCCAGCAGGGGGCGGGGTCGCGGCCAGGGCGAGCACCGCGTCGAGCCGCTCCGCGGCCCGGGCGCGGCGGGCCCGCGGCCCCCTGGCCGGCACTCCCTGCGAGATCAGCCAGCCCCGGCCGGCGTCATGGTCGAACGCGAAGACGACGTCGTAGACGTGCAGCGACACGAGCGGCGCGGCCGAGGCCCGAGCCGGCGGCGGCGCGAGGCCGAGTCGGGCGAGGCCGCATTCATAGGAGAGAAGGCCGGCGATGCCGCCCTGGAAGGGTGGCAGCCCCGGGATCGTCGGGCAGGCGAGGTCGGCCAGCAACTCCCGCGCGGAAGCCAGGGCCGCCGCCAGGGCGGTCGCCGGATCGCGGACATCGGAGCGGACCTCCACCGCATGGATCGGGTCGGCGGCCACGAACGAGTGGCGGCCGAGCCGCGGCGGCGGGCCGTCGCCCGTCGCGGAATCCCCCGGCGGAGAGTCGGCCAGGGCGCTATCGAGAAAGAGGGCGCGCGGC
>CAZONY010000284.1:0-3718 GCA_964581215.1 uncultured Chitinophagaceae bacterium
ACCGGGCGGCGAGGCGACGCAGATCGGAGGATGACGGCGACATGGGCCCCATGATGACAGATTGCCGCGGCCCGAACGACAGCGGCCGGATATAACAGCGCACCCGGATCGCCCACCATGCACGAAGCCGACCTGATTCTCACGCTCACCGCCGCCCTCGCGGCGGCACTCGTGCTGGGCTACGTCACGCAGCGGTTGCAGCTGTCGCCGATCGTGGGCTACCTGCTCGCCGGGCTCGCCATCGGCCCGTCCACGCCCGGCTTCGAGGCCGACTACGCGCTCGCCCAGCAGCTGGCGGAGATCGGCGTGATCCTCCTCATGTTCGGCGTGGGGCTCACGTTTCACATCCGCGAGCTGCTCGACGTGCGCCGCGTGGCCCTGCCGGGCGCGCTCGTCTCGAGCGGCGTGGTCACGATCGTCGGGGCCGTCGTGGGCGGGGCGCTGGGCGGGGGGTGGACCGCCGCCCTCGTCTACGGGGCGTCGATTTCCATCTCCAGCACGGTCGTGCTGGTGCGGGTGCTCACCGACAACCGCGATCTCCACACACGCGTCGGGCGGATCGCCGTCGGCTGGCTCGTCGTCGAAGATCTGCTGGCCGTGGCGGCGCTCGTGCTGCTGCCGACGCTCTTCGCCGGAGAGGCATTCGAAGCCAAGGGGCTGGCGATGGCTGT
Organism: uncultured Chitinophagaceae bacterium; assembly: GCA_964581215.1. GTDB lineage: Bacteria > Planctomycetota > Planctomycetia > Pirellulales > UBA1268 > CACORA01. The sequence continues at coordinate 672 of CAZONY010000284.1, forward strand.
CGGCACGGCGGCGGCGAAGATCGTGGCGCTGATCGCCATCACGCTCGTCGTCGGTGGCCGGGTGATCCCGTGGATGCTCGATCGGGTCGCGGCCACGCGATCGCGCGAGCTGTTCACGTTGACCGTGCTCGTGGTGGCCCTGGGCATCGCCGTCGGCGCCACGAAGCTGTTTGGCGTGTCGATGGCCCTGGGGGCGTTTCTGGCCGGCATGATCGTGGGGCGGAGCGAATTCAGCCTGCGGGCCGCCTCCGATGCGTTGCCGATGCGGGATGCCTTTGCCGTGCTTTTTTTCGTGTCGGTGGGGATGCTCTTCGATCCGCTCACGCTGATGCGCAATCCGCTGGTGGTCGCGGGCACGCTGGCAGTCGCGGTGGTGGTGAAGCCTACGGTGGCAATGGCGACGATGCTCCTGATCGGGTGCCCGTTGCGGACGGCTCTGCCCGTGGCGGCGGCCCTGGCCCAGATCGGCGAATTTTCCTTTCTGCTGATCACGCTGGGAACCACGCTAGGCATCGTGCCCGCGGAACTTCGCGACGCCGTGGTAGCCACCTCCATCTTCTCGATCACGCTCAATCCGCTGGTCTATCGCTGCATGGAGGCCGCGGCGACATGGCTGGCGCGGCGGCGGGGCCTGCCCGATCCCGTGGACGACGATGGAGAGATCGGCGACACGATGGCCGAGCCGCGGCACCGCGCGGTGGTGGTGGGCTACGGACCGGTCGGGCAGACGGTCACGGAGTTGCTGCTCGACAACGGGATCGAGCCCACCGTCATCGAACTCAACCTGGAGACCGTGCGCCGGCTGAAGGTGTTCGGCGTGCGGGCGATCTACGGCGATGCGAGCCGCCCGGAAACGCTCGCCGAGGCCGGCATCCGGGCGGCCGAAAATCTCATTCTCACGTCGGGCTCGGGAGAGGTGGACGAGGAAATCGTGCGGCAGGCCAAGCAGCTCAATCCGGCGGTGCACGTGCTGGCCCGATCGCATTACGTGCATGAACTGCCGAAGCTGCGGAAGGCTGGCGCCGAGGATGCATTCTCGGGAGAGGGGGAGGTGGCGCTCGCGTTCACGGCGCGCATCCTGGAACGGCTCGGGGCCACGGGCGAGCAGCTCGACCGCGAGCGGCAGCGGGTGGAACGCGCGTTTCGGCAGGGATAGCAGTTCTCCGTGACGGCTCGTACCATGACGGCTTCTCGGAGAGCCACGGCGATGACGATGGAATCCCGCACCACGCACGCCCGCAAGGAATACGAGCAGGCCGCGCTCGATGAAACGCTCGTCGAGGCGAGCCCCGTGCGGCAGTTCGCCCTGTGGTACGACGCCGCCGTCGCCGCCGGACTGCCCGAGCCCGAGGCCATGACGCTCTCCACCGCCACGCCCGACGGCCGGCCCTCCGCACGAATCGTGCTCCTGCGCGGCTTCGACGATTCCGGCTTCTGCTTCTTCACGAACTACGACAGCCGCAAGGGTCGGGAACTGGCCGCCAACCCACAGGCGGCGCTCACCTTCCACTGGGCCGCGCTCGAGCGGCAGGTGCGAATCGAGGGCCGCGTCTCCCGCACCACGGCCGCCGAGAGCGACGCCTACTTCGCGAGCCGGCCGAGCACGTCACGGATCGGCGCCTGGAGTTCGCCGCAGAGCGAGGTCCTTCCCGATCGCGCGACGCTCGAAGACCTCTTCGCCCGCTTCCGGACGGAACACCCCGACGACGACGCCATCCCCCGGCCCGCGCACTGGGGCGGTTTTCGCCTCGTGCCCGAGCGGATCGAGTTTTGGCAGGGCCGCCCGAGCCGCCTGCACGACCGACTCCGCTACCGCCGTGACGCGGCTGGCGGATGGACACTGGAGCGGCTCGCTCCCTGACCGGGCTCGGGCCGACTATCGCTCGAACGGAAACAGCGGGCGGCGGCGGTGCCGGTAGTGAAGCCGGGTGGCGTCGGCCGTGGTGACCCCGGGCGTATCGACGCGTAGAAAGCTGCGGCATACCTCGCCGTAGGCCGCCACTGGGGCATGCACCCCCTTGGCCACCAGCAGCCGGAAAGCCGTCGGATCGATCCCCGCATGCCGCACCTGCTCGAGGCTGAAGGGGGCCATCCGCCGGGTCGTGACCATGAGCGTCAGGCCGCGGTCGCTCCGCAGCACGGCCGTGGGCCCCTGATCGAATGCCGTCGCGCCGCCATGCCGCGGCTTCTGTTCCCGGAACCGACCGTCCGAGAGGGCGAGAACCGACCATTCGCCGGCTACCGGCTCCGCCCCGGGCATGCCCTGCCAGAGCGGGCTGCGGCCCCCCACCGCCATCGTCAGCCGGTTGCCGACACCGACGGCATGGGCGGCGGCGGCGGCCCGTTCATCGCAGAGGCAGGCGAAACTCCCGGCCACGCCGCGACGCTCCATGACGTTGGCCAGCACCGTGCCGTCGGCCGGGGAGCCACCGCCGACGTTATCGCCCATGTCGAGCAGGCAGACGGGCCCGGGCAGCGCGAGCGCCTCGTCGAGCGCGGCCTCGACGCCGAGCAGCCGCGGCACGAACGTGCCCCGTGCATCCCATAGTCCGGAGCCGATCGCGTCGGCATGGCGACGAGCCGCTTCGGGATCGTCATTGGTGACCACGATCGCCGCCGATCCCATCTCCTCGACGTCGGCATAGGGGAAGCCCAGCACGATGCTCGCCGCGACCACCATGCCCCGCGGCACCGTCGCGGACGCGGCCGCCTGCTCGAAGGGGTGCCGCAGGGCCGCCACCCGCTCGTAGTGCGGCAGGCAGGGAAGCGCCGCTGGATCATGGCACTCGATCGACATCGAGAGCCGCGGAAACGCCGCCGCCTGTGTGGGCCTGATCCGACCGGCGAGCGTGAGGGCCATCAGGCGGGCCGCTTCCAAGCCACGGTCGCGTTGGTCGAGGTGCGGATTCGTGCGGTAGGCGGTGATCGCGTCGGTCGCCGCCACCATGGCAGGGGAGAGGTTGGCATGCGGATCGATCGTGGCGATCAGCGGACGGTCGCCCAGGCGATGGCGGACGATGCCGAGCCAGTGACCGTCGGCATCGGGG
>CAZONY010000285.1:0-3717 GCA_964581215.1 uncultured Chitinophagaceae bacterium
GTACTTTTATGCCTCGCCGCTGCGGCGGTCGAGGGAGACGAGCACGATCGACATGTCGTCCGGCGTGCTCCCGCTCCCGCGGCCGACCTGGGCCAGCGTCCGCGGACGGCTGCGCTCGAGTTTCTCGCGGGCCTCGGCCCGCAGGTGCCGCACCGCCGCGTAGTCGAAGCCCTCGGGGATCGACCGCTCGGCGAGCTGGCGCCGCCGGGCGATCCGCGCGCGTTCCACGGCGAGGTAGCCCGCGTAGCGGATGTCGGTTTCGATCTGGGTCGCCACGTCGCGGGACACGCCCGCCAAGTCGGGCCTGACTGCCACGCAGTGTTCCCAGCGCACCTCGGGCCGCTTCAGCCGGTCGGCGAGCGACACGCCCTCGACGCGGTGCCCGGCCAGCACGGCCAGCGTGGCCTCGATCTCGGCCAGCTTGGCCTCCAGGCGGGAGATCCGCTGCGGCTGGGCGAGGCCCAGGAGCGCCGCCGTGGGCGTGAGCCGGCGGTCGGCGTTGTCGTGACGGAGGGCGAGGCGATGCTCGGCGCGACTGGTGAACATCCGGTAGGGCTCATCGACGCCGCGGGTGACGAGATCGTCGATGAGGACGCCGATGTAGGAGTCGTCGCGCTGGAGCACGAGCGGCTCCCGGGACGCGATCGCGAGGGCCGCGTTGGCGCCCGCCACGAGATTTGCCCCGCACAAAACAGCCCCCGCACCCGCTTGCTCTCCAGGGCCGGCGTGAGCTGGTCGGGCGGGCAGTAGTCGTATTCGACGGCGTAGCCATACCGCATGATCCGCGCCCGCTCGAGCCCCGGCACGAGGTGGATCATCGCATCCTGCACGTCGCGGGGCAGGCTCGTCGAGATGCCGTTGACGTAGATTTCCCGCGTCTGCCTCCCCTCGGGCTCCAGAAACAGCTGGTGGCTCTCCTTGTCGGCGAACCGCACCACCTTGTCCTCGATGCTCGGGCAATACCGCGGCCCGCGCGATTCGATCTGGCCGGTATACATCGGCGCGCGATGAAGGTTGGCCCGGATCAGTTCGTGAATCGCAGGCGTGGTCCGCGTGATCCAGCAGACCATCTGCGCCTGCTGGATCGAGTCGGTGAGAAACGAGAAGGGCTGTGGTTCGGCGTCGCCCGGCTGCTCGTCGAGCAGGGAAAAGTCGAGCGACGTGGCCGAGAGCCGGCATGGCGTGCCGGTCTTGAACCGGTCGATCCCGATACCCGCGCGGACGAGGGCCCGGCTCACGCCCGACGTCGTCCCTTCCCCTGCCCTGCCCCCCGCGGTCTGCGCCTCCCCGGTGTGCATCACGGCCTGCAGGAACGTGCCGGTCGTGAGCACGACGGCCGCGGCATGGTAGGTGGCGTCGCCGCGAACCCGCACGCCCGTGATCCGCCACACGGGGGCACCGGGGCCGTGGGATGTGGACGGCTCCAACAGCAGATCCTCGGCCGTCTCCTGCCGCAGGTCGAGGCCCGGCGTCTCCTCCACGATCCGCTTCACTTCCATCTGGTAGAGCCGCTTGTCGGCCTGCGCCCGCGGGCCGTGCATGGCCGGCCCCTTCGAACGGTTGAGCACGCGAAACTGGATGCCGGTGGCGTCGATCGCCCCGCCCATGACGCCTCCGAGCGCATCGACTTCGCGCACGAGCTGGGCCTTGCCGACACCGCCGATGGCCGGGTTGCAGCTCATCTGGCCGACGGTGTCGAGATTGGCGGTGAGCAGCGCGACGCGGGCCCCGAGCCGCGCCGCGGCGCAGGCCGCCTCGACGCCGGCATGCCCCGCGCCGACGACGACCACGTCATACTGATACACCGACCGCATCATGCCGCTCATTCTACGATCGCGCGAAACACCGCCGGCAGACGATCGAGCAGGTCGCGGGCCGTCATGGAGATCGTGCCCAGATCGGCCGCGGCGAGATCGCCGGCCCGACCGTGCACCCAGGCCCCGAGGCGGGCGGCATCGAAGGGGGGCATGCCCTGGGCCAGCAGCGCGGCGATCACCCCGGTGAGCACGTCCCCCGTGCCGCCGGTCGCCATCCCGGGGTTACCCGTTTCGTTGTGCGCGTGCCTCGTCCCATCGGTCACGAGCGTGCCCGGACCCTTGAGCACCATGACGACGCCGCTCGACGAGGCCATCTCCGTTGCCCGAACCTCGAGCCATGCGCGATCGCGGGCCCGTGGCGCGGCGGGATCAGCGCCGAGCAGCCGCAGCATTTCGCCCGCGTGCGGCGTGAGGATGCGGGGGCCGGCATGAATCCGCAGGTCGGCCGCCCCCATCTGGGCCAGGGCCCAGAGCGCATCGGCATCGAAGACGGCCGGCTCCGCCAGGTCGCGCCATGCCCGGCACACCAACGCTCCGACCCCCGGCGATCTCCCCATGCCCGGACCAATGGCGACGGCCGTCGCCCCCACGAGCCGCTGCCGCAGGCGTGGCTCGCCGGCCGCCGTCATCGTGCCTTCCTCGTCGCACGGCATCCCGCGCACCATCAGGCAGGGATCGAAGCCGGCCGTGATCGCCGCCACGGAATCTGCCACCAACACCTCGACCAGCCCCGCCCCACTTCTCAGGGCCGCCATGCCCGCCAGCGCCGGCGCCCCACTCATTCCCGTCGCCCCCCCCACCACCACCACGCGGCCGCAGTCCCGCTTGCTCGCATCACGGCCCCGGGCCCTGAGCCTCGGCACCTCGGACGGCGGGAGAGTGTGGGGATCGTGCACGGGAGAAAGCCCCTGGCAGGGTGGCGAGGCGGGCAGGAGGAAGGGATTTCACTCATTACCTTGACTGAAACAACGCCAGCGGGCTACCTTCGCCGCGAAATTCGCACGGAATCCGGAGTTCGGTCCGCCGACAGATCGGCCCGAACGCACCCCCACAGGCGACCCGCATGAGTCCTGCACCGTCCCGCACCGACATTTTCGACGTTGAGAAGGTCACGAAGCTGATCGACCTCATGAAGGAGCACGATCTTTCGGAGATCGACCTGAAACAGGGGGACACCGCCGTTCGGCTCAAGCGCGGTGGCGACGTGATGGTCGCGGCGGCCGCGACTCCGGCCGCCCCCCGGGCGGCGGCGATCCCGGCGGCGCCACCGGCGGCCCCCGCCGAGGAAAAAATGCTCGTGATCACCAGCCCCATGGTGGGCACCTTCTACAAGGCCAGCGGCCCCGACGCGCCGCCCTTCGTGAAGGTGGGCGACCGCATCGGCCCCGAGAAGACCGTCTGCATCGTCGAGGCGATGAAGGTGTTCAACGAGATTCCGGCGGGCGTGTCGGGGCAGGGCGGGGCGAACCTGGTCCAGACCGGCGCGCCGGTCGAGTTTGGCCAGCCACTCATCAAGGTCGACCCCGGGGCGTGAGTCTTCCCGCGTCGTGCTCGCGGCGCGATTTCCAAGCAGCAGGACGGCGCCCACGGGCGCCGGGCGGCAAGCGATGTTCAAGCGGATCCTGGTGGCCAATCGAGGTGAGATCGCGCTGCGGGTGATCCGCGCCTGCCGCGAGCTCGGCATCGAGACGGTCGCCATCTTCAGCGAGGCGGACCGCGGGGCCCCGTATCTGGAACTGGCCGACGCGGCGATCTGCGTTGGCCCGGCGCGGGCGGCCGACAGCTATCTGCGGATCGACCGCGTGATCAGCGCCGCCGAGATCGGCAACGTGCAGGCCATCCACCCCGGCTACGGCTTTCTCTCCGAGAGCTCCCACTTCGCCGAAGTCTGCCGGTCCTG
>CAZONY010000286.1:0-3716 GCA_964581215.1 uncultured Chitinophagaceae bacterium
CCGGGAAACACCTGCACCGGCTGGCCGAACCCGGGCTGGGCGAAGTTCGGCACCATGCCGGGCTGGCCGGGGACCGGGGGCGGCAATGCGCCGCCAAAGCCCACCGCCGGCGGCATCCCGCCCGGCGGTTCGACCTGGCCCGGCGCGGGAAGTTGGGCGACCATCACCGGCTGCGGCGGCGGGGCCGCTGCGGGCAGCGGAGCGCCGAAGGCCTGGGGCGTGCCGGGACCCTGCGGGGCGGCCCCCCAGGGCTGCATCGGGGCCGGCTGCGCGGCGGGCGGCGGATACGCCGCGGCCGGCTGGGGACTCTGCCCCCGCCATACCGGCGGCCGCGGCACGGCGCTCGCAGCAGGCTCGACCTGCGGGGGCACGACGGCCGGCACCGGTGCGGCGGCATCGTGGTCGGTTGCCTGGGCTTCGTGGAGTTCGCCTTCGAGCACGAGATTCAGCACCGCGTCGCCGTCTTCGTCGGGGCTCTGGCCACGGAAGCCGTTCCCCGGACCGCGGGCGATCTGCTCGTCGGATTGCTCCGGCTTGCTGAAGACGATCTTCGGCCCCTCCCCCTTGGCGGCGTCGTTGAGGAACAGGCCGCTCGACTTCAGTCGCCGCTCGTCGTTGCGGAGCTTGCGGATGTCGAGGATGTCGCCCGGCCGCAGCGAGAGACGGTTCAGGATCGTGCTGTGCCGGGTGTGCGGATGCTCGCCCCGGATCTGCACGTTGATCTGCCCCACGCGGTACCGCTGCCCTTCGGCGATGTTGTAGACGAGGTCGAGCTGCCCCGGCTCCTCGAGAAACCGTGGATCGGCCCGAATGTCGGCGAAGACGAAGCCCCTGCCGCCGTAGATGTCACGCACCAGGTTGAGATCGGTCTCCATCTTCGCCTGGTTGAAGGGCTCCCCACTCTTCAGCTTCAGGTCGCGGGACAGGAACTCCCCCTTGAACTTCGTGTTGCCGATGAACGAAACGTTGCGGACGTTGTACCGCGGGCCCTCGTTGATCACGAACGTGAGCATGGTCCAGTCGCGGCCGGCGCCGCCGACCGACTGCAGTTCGCGGCCGACCTTGGCCTGGAAGAAGCCGAGGCTGCGGTAGTACGCCGTGAGGGCGTCCACGTCGGCGTCGATCTTCTCGCGGTCGACGTCGCCGCCGAGCAGCCAGAAGACGCCCGGCTTCGACTTGATCTGCGTCAGCAGTCGCGCATCGCTGGCGATCGTGTTGCCCACGAATCCCGTCCAGAGGGCCTTCTTGCTCCGGCCCTCGTCGATGAGAAACACGGCGCCCTTGTCGCCCGGCTTGCTCCCCTCCACCGTGGTCACGCGGGCGGCGTCATAGCCCTTCTCGTGGTAGTACGACTCGATCCGCCGGCGGGCCTCCTCCACGATGTAGGCGTCCATCGAATCCCCCACGTCGATCTCGGCCTTCTCACCCGCTCGTTGCCGATGTATCGGACGTGGCGGATGGTCGGCCGCTCCACCACCTGGAAGATCACCACCACGCCCTCGCGCACGCGCACGTACTTGGGGTGGATGTCGACGAACTTTCGTGAGCGGTGGAGCGTGCGCACATCCTCCTCGATCGACTGCGGATCGAAGATCTGGCCGGCACGGGTGACGAGCTTGGGGAGCTTCGACACCTCCGTGGTCTCGTTGCCCTCGATCCGCACCTCGACGATGCGGTCGCCCGACGTGACGTCGGCCGGCGGACGGACATCCCCCGGAGACGGCAGCGGCGTCTGGGCACGGGCCGCCTGCCAGCCGTACGCCGAGCCTGCCAGCGCGAGCACCAGCAGACCGCGGATCGGGAAACCGATGAGGAGCGGAGAACCGCGCCGGTGTCTCACGTGGTGTCGATCCAAAGGGGTAGGGCCGCGAAAGCCGGGGAGAAATAGCGGAGCGGCACGCCCGGTCACAAGGTGAAAACCGGGTGGCGGGCCGACCGCGCGGAACGCGCCGAGGGAGGCATGGAACAGGCATTTCCGCCCGCTTTCCTCCGGCTTTGCCCATCCTTTGATCCTTGACTGTCCACCGCATACTCCGGTACCGTTCCAGGCACCGGTCCCCCATGCAGCCCCATGTCATCGATCTGCGCAGATCAGACGACGCCCGTGACGTGGTGCATCGCGCGGTGCAGGCACTGGCCGAGGGGCGGACGGTCGCCTTTCCCACCGAGACGGACTATGTGATCGCCGCCGCCGCCCGGCAGTCGGCCGCGATCGAACGACTGCTGGCGGTGCCGACCGCCCATCCCGGCGAGCCGGCCCTCTCGCTGGCGGTCAAAAGCGTGGCCGAGGCGCTCGACTGGGCGCCGCGGCTGAGCCCGCTCGGACGCCGCATCGCGCGACGGTGCTGGCCGGGACCGGTAGCGATCGTCGTCGCCGACGATCATCCGGAGAGTCTCGTCCACCGGCTTCCCGAGGCCACCCGACGGGCCGCGCTCGGCGGCGGTCGGCTCCGGCTGCGGGTGCCCGGCCACCCGATGCTCGGTGACTGCCTGCGGATGCTCGCCGGACCGGCCTTGCTCGCCGAACCCGTTGGTTCCGACCGGCTGCCGGCCGTCACAGCCGAGGAGGTGATCGAGCGGGCCGGATCGGCCCTCGATCTGGCGATCGACGATGGCCGGACCCGCTACGCGCAACCCCCCTCGACGATCGAGGTGGGCGAGCACGAGTTCCGCGTGCTGCGGCCCGGCATCGTTTCCGAGGAGACGATCCGCCGGCTGTCGAGCGTGATGGTGCTCTTCGTCTGCACGGGCAACACCTGCCGCAGCCCGATGGCCGAGGGGCTCTTCCGGCAGATGGCGGCCGAACGGCTGGGCTGCAGGCCGGAGGATCTCGACGCCCACGGCGTGATCGTGGGCAGTGCCGGCGTGGCGGCGTGGGGCGGGGGCCGCGCGAGCAGCGGCGCCCTCGAAACGATGGCCGAGTGCGGGATCGACCTCACGGGACACGAAAGCCAGCCGCTGACCGAGTCGCTCGTGCGGCAGGCCGACGTGATCTGGACGATGACGAATGCCCATCGGGCCGCCATCCTGGCCCAGTTTCCCGAGGCCGCCGATCGCGTGGCGGTGCTCTCCCCGGATCGCGCCGACGTGGTCGATCCGATCGGCGGCCCGGTGGAAGCCTATCGGCAGTGCGCCGGACAAATCCGCGCGCATCTGGAGGTCAGAATCGCTACACTCGGATTGCCTGGCGGCCCACCGCGACCCGGCCAGTCGGAGTAAACGGGCGGTTCGTCCCAGCAGGGAGCGTGTCATGCGGATTGCGATCGGCAGCGACCATCGAGGAGTGGCCTCACGGCGACGGATGATCGGCCTGCTCGAGCGACTTGGCCACGAAGTGGTGGACTGCGGCAGCCACTCCGAAGAGTCGGTGGATTATCCCGATATCGCCGCCGACGTCGCCACCCGCGTGAGCCGGGGCAGCGTCGATCGGGGGATCCTCCTGTGCTGCACCGGCGTGGGCATGGCGATCGCCGCCAACAAGGTCCAGGGCGTCCGCGCCGCCACGTGCCATGACGAGGTGACGGCGGAGATGAGCCGACGGCACAATGATCTCAACGTGCTGTGCCTGTCGGCGGAGATGATCGGCTCGGAAGAGCAGGAGAAGATCGTCCGCACGTGGCTCGATACGGCCTTCGAGGGGGGGCGTCACGCCCGCCGGGTCGCCAAAATCTCGGCCCTCGAACCCTGCGACAAGCAGGGCTAGAGCGAATCCAGCC
>CAZONY010000287.1:0-3709 GCA_964581215.1 uncultured Chitinophagaceae bacterium
TGGCGAACCGTCCGCTCCGCGCAGCCTCGCCATCGACGCACTGCCGCCGCGCAGCGACTCGACGGGCATCGTCGCCATCGAGGTCTTCTCGCGCCGACGCTTCCTGCGCGAGGGATCGGAGGCGATCCGGCAGTCCGCGCGCGACGTGCAGCAGCGGCTGCTGGTCGTCGGGCAGCTCCACGCCGATGAGATCGCTCTCGATGAGCGCGAGCCCGGCCCGCTCGAGAATTTCCCGCCCTTGCTCGGGATGGCTGAGCAGGAACCGCACGAACGCGCACTCGCCCGAATCGCTGATCGAGAGGGCCACGATGCGCACGCGGGAGCCGTCGAACCGGCGAACCAGCTCCAGCAACTGGCCGACCCGGTTCTCGAGAAACACGGTGAACTGACGGAGCGTGGGCCAGTTGCGACCGCGGGCGGTCGCGAAGCCGACGCCAGCCCCAGCTCCCTCGTCGCCGATGCTCACGTGCCCTGCTCCCGGAATCGTTGCTGGTTCATCGGGGAAAAGAATAGAGTCTGCATTGCCGTCGGGTCAACGAAGCCCTCGCGGCAGGCCCATGCCACCCCCGACAGGACCGCTCCGAGACCGATGGCCGCAGCCGTGCACGAAATGGAGATCCGCGTCCGCTACCAGGAGACCGACGGGCAGCGTCGCGTGCATCATGCCAACTACCTCACCTACTTCGAGATGGGCCGCACGGAGATGCTCCGGGCTCACGGCCACACCTATCGGGCCTTCGAGGATGCCGGACTGTTCATGGTGGTCGCCGACGCCTCGTGCAAGTACCACGCCCCGGCCGAATACGACGACCTGCTCGTCCTCCGGACCCGCGTGGAAAAGATCGGCGCCGCCCACATCAAGCATGCCTACGAGGTGATCCGCGGCACCACGATCGTGGCCACGGGTGCCACGACGGTGGTCTGCGTCGATGCCGAGGGGAAGGTGCGGCGGCTGCCCGACTGGATGCTGGGCTGATCGACCGGCCGTGGGCCAGGTGTCCCGTGGCGGAGGATCCGGGTCGGGGACGGCGGACAGTCGCTGTGTTGCCCGCGGCCCATCCGCCGCCTACCGTTGCTCCGGCGTGCCGCAGGTCTAAGCGGCGTGTTTCTCCACGGCCGGGGCGCCCGAATGTTGCTCAGCCCCCACCGAGGAGAGACCACCATGTCGCTTGCCGCCGAACGGGAACTGGAACATCTCGGCGAGACCGCCGGCTGTTCCGATCACGACCACGATCTCGTCCACGAGTTGAGCCGCCGGCTCGATGCCCTTTGGCGGTACGACCAGTACATCGCCAATGCCGAGTGGCGGGACGAACTTCGGCAGTTCTGGAAGGACGCCAAGGCGATGGAAGAGCAGGCCATCAGCCGCCTCAAGCAGCTCATCATTCAGGAAGTGCGAAACGGGTGTTTTTAGCACGACTGCCCGCAGGGGGCATTCATGCCCCTGCGGGCCGGTCGTCAGAACTGGACCCGCGTGAGACGGTTCTGCGGTCCGAACCGCCAGTTCCAGAACGCGCGGAACTCGCCGTCGAACCACCGATCCACGCCGCCCCCGAACGGCGTCACGTAGGCGAAGGTCAGCGTCGAGCGGTCGCCCCACTCGAAGTTGCAGCCCACGAGCCCGTTGATCAGCGACACGGTGCCGTAGTCGGCCCCGAGCCGGTACTGGTCGCCCTGGATCACATCCGACGGCTGCAGGGCCTGGTTCACGTGCACCTCCATGATCGGCGCGAAGCCGGTCAGCCGGGTGGCGGTGCTTCGGTAGGCCCAGTAGCCCGAGGCGAACGAGAGATACATGAACGTGGGATATTGGAGCTGCCCCACTTCCTGCAGCGGTTCCTGCCCAGGGACGGCGAGGAAGGCGGGATTGCCGTTGGCCGCCGTATCGACCTGCAGCAGCGCCTGGCTGAACCAGACGTCGTTGGGAGCCCAGATCGCGCCCGTGAACGGCATCAGCCGCACCGACTCGTTTTCCACGCGCACCAGGGCCGGGCCGTCGGGCCCCGCGTTCAGGACCGTGTTCCCGGCCGTCGGGAGCATCACCTGCATGCCCCCGGTCCACGCCCAAGTCTGGCCGAGGGCGATCACCGACTTGAAGATGACCGACATGTTGCCGAACTCGACGGCCTGGGCATCGGCCAGGCCGCACGGATCATTGGGGTCGAGCGTCTGCGTGTTGGCCACGGTCGCGGCGAAGGGCGTGCGGACCTCGATCGACGTCCAGCCGTCGGCGAAGGTCTTCTCGAAGCCGGGCGTGAAGCGGTTGACGTCGGTGCGGAAATCACCGATCAGCGCGTTGTGGAAGTAACTGTAGTTGAAGTAGATGCGGTCGCGAGGCAGCGGGCTGACGTTCTCCGTGAGCTTCACGAAGCCGACATTCGCGCCCGGCATGAGCACGGTCGTGTCGACGACGTAGTCGTAGAAGGCGAAGGAATCAAAAAATGGGTCGGTGGATCCACCGTACGGAATGAATCCAGACGCCGAAGGCACGTAGGTCGTCACGCCGTTGGCATCTGGAAATATCGACGTGAAGACGCCGTCGACCGTGCCCAGGTAGTCGTTGCCCGGCTGCACGATCGAGCCGGGACCGCCGGCAGGATTCGTAACCCCGATGTTGATGGGGCCCTCGATGGAGCTCAGCGGTCCGTTCGATCCCGGTGGGATGCCCGTGATGCCGGCTGCCTGGAGAGCGCCGACGGAGTTGAGGTCGTCGGGAAACTTGTAGACCTGTGCGCTCGTCCCGGTCAGGTTCTGCCCGGAATTGTCGAGCCGCATGTTCTGGCACGCCACCGCCAGCCGGCCGATCGGCAGTTGTGATGCGCTCCCGCTCGGGGCACAGCCGTCACCGATGAAGCTGGGAACGGTCGAAAGCGCTTCACCGATTCCGCCGGCGTCGACATCGGCCAGCGCATCGCGGAGCTCCGGAGCCATCGCTTCCGGATTCGGCAGGGGCGGTCTGGCGACGTCGGCGGGCGGCGCCGGAAGCGGTGGCTGGCCGGGGGAAGTCGGCCCGCCTCCGCGCGACGGGGCCGAGGCCGGCGGCTTTGTCGGCGTCGGGAGCGGTTGGGGGAAGCCCACGGTGCCCATGAGCAGCGTGAGCGCGACGGCCGCCGGTAACCGCCACGCGTGCAGACCGACCATGAAGCCTTCCCCCGGCAGGGCCTGGGCAGACGGTCCCCCCGTCCCGGCACAACCCGATCCATGAATCGGTAGCCGTTGCCGTTACAGTCGATCCTTTTTTCGAACGGCCCTTTTGCAGCCTAGCCGTGCGGCGGTCTGCGGGGGCTGGCGGGAGTTTGCGGCCGGATTGCCGGGGCCTGGGCTACGGCTCGTCCCACGGCCTCCCGGCACGGTACGCGTCGCGACGTCGGGCGAAATCGTCCCGCGTGTCGGGATCCTGCGCCGCTGCGATCGCCTCGTCGATCCGCCGGATGGCGGTGGTGAAGTCTCCGGCCCGAGCCGCGGCTGCGGCTGCCGTATCGAGCGCGGGCGCGGTTTCGTGGCTGCCCGCCAGCGCGAGCCCCTCGTCTGCCAGTCGCACCGCCTCCTCGGCCTCCACCGGACCGGTCGACCGATCGGTGGCGAGATACCAGGCCAGCGAGTTGACCACGTCCCAGCGGCCGATGTTCCTGACGCGTGGTGGCGGCGACGCGGCGTAGAGACGCTCCAGCCGGCGGAGCAGGGGCGGGCAGTCGGCGAATCGTTTCGC
>CAZONY010000288.1:0-3703 GCA_964581215.1 uncultured Chitinophagaceae bacterium
GGTCGATCACCGGGTCATCGAGGCGCTCTACCGGGCCAGCCAGGCAGGCGTGCCGATCGACATCGTGGCCCGCGGCATCTGCTGCCTGCGGCCGGGTGTGCCGGGATTGAGCGAGACGATCCGCGTGACGAGCATCGTCGATCGGTTCCTGGAGCACAGTCGCATCTACGCGTTCGGTGAGGGGGACGAGGCCCAGGTCTTCCTTTCCAGCGCCGACTGGATGCCCCGCAACTTCTTTCGTCGCGTGGAAGTGATGTTTCCGGTGCTGGCCGCCGACCTGCGGGCGCGGATCCTCGACGAGATCATCCCCACGTATCTCGCCGACAACGTGCGGGCCCGGCGGCTCGACGCCGCGGGAGTCTTTCACCTGCCCCGACCGGCCCCCGGTGACGAGCTGCATCGCTGCCAGGTCGAGTTTCTGCAGCGGGCGGCGCGGCAGTCGGAGGCGAAGGTGGCGATGCCCCCGGCCCATGCCGACCCGCGTCCGGTGCGTGGCCGGGCGCGGCGCCCCGCCACGGGTGCCGCCGCCCGGGCCGGAAAGGGCAGACGCCGGTAGTCCGTAGGGCGAGCTGCCGTTCGCCAAAAAGCCCGCCGTCTCCGGCGGACGCTTGCGCCACATCGAGCGGGTGCCGTATAAGATGATGGTTTCAGTGGCCTGAGGAACATGCCCGCGATGGCGGAAGACCATTATCAGACGCTCGGAGTCGGCCGCACGGCCTCCGCCGAGGAGATTCGCAAGGCCTACCGCGACCTGGCGCGAAAATACCATCCCGACCTGCATCCGGATGACGAGAAGGCCAAGGAGAAGTTCAAGCAGGTCCAGGCCGCCTTCGACGTGCTCAACGATGCGAGCAAGCGGGAGATGTACGACCGCTACGGCAGTTCGTTCGAAGGGGTCGGCGGCGGGCCGGGGGGCGGATGGAGCGGCGGCGGGCCGTTTCCGGGCGCTGGCGGCGGCGGCGGCGCCGAGATCGATCTGGAGAGCCTCTTCGGGGGCGGTGGCTTCGGCGACCTGTTCGGTCGCGGCCGGGCCGCGAAGGGGCGGCGGAGGCCGGTGCAGCAGCCTGGCCAGGACGTGTCGGCCTCGATCGCGATTCCATTCCGGCTGGCGATCGACGGCGGCAAGACCGACGTGCGCGTCGAACGTGGCGGCACGACGGAGACGATTACCGTGACGATTCCCCAGGGGCTGCCGGACGGCGCGCGGATGCGGCTGCGTGGCCAGGGGCTGCCGGGCTCCGGCGGGGGAACGGCCGGCGACCTGCTCCTGCAGGTGCGGGTCGATCCGCATCCTGTCTTCCGGCGCAGCGGCGACACGCTCGAACTCACGCTGCCGGTGGTGCTGTCCGAGGCGATCGAGGGCGCGAAGGTGGACGTGCCGACGCCATGGGGCACGATCTCGCTGCGCATCCCTCCCGGCACGTCGAGCGGCCGGAAACTCCGCGCGGCCGGCATGGGGGTGCACCACGGAAACGGCGCCAAGGGAGACCTGATCGCCGAGGTGCAGATCATGCTGCCGCCGGAGCAGGATGCGGCCGTGCGGGCGGCGCTCCTCGAGGCCGCGAAGGCGGCCGAGGCGGGCGCC
The DNA here is from genome assembly GCA_964581215.1 of uncultured Chitinophagaceae bacterium. GTDB lineage: Bacteria > Planctomycetota > Planctomycetia > Pirellulales > UBA1268 > CACORA01. Next base: position 1,586 of record CAZONY010000288.1, read on the forward strand.
GCCGAGGGTCCGCGGGCGCGGCTGCACTGGTGATGACGAACCGCGACGACTTTCCGCCGGCAGCGCGGCTTCTTCAGCCGGCGGAGTTCGCCCGCGTCTACGAGGCCCGCCACAGTGTGGCCCGGGGGCCGCTGGTGCTCTACGCGGCCCTGCGGGGTGCAGACGGCGGCCGAGCGCGGCTCGGGCTTTCCGTGTCGCGGCGGATCGGCAACGCCGTGGTCCGCAACCGCTGGAAGCGGCATCTGCGGGAGGCGTTTCGCCGGGTGCAGTCGCGGCTGAACCAGCAGGCCGATTACATCGTCGTCGTGCGTTCCGGAAAACCGGCAGCGGGGGAGGAGGCGGCTCGACACACCGAGCGGGCACTCGTCGACCTGGCGGGGCGCGTCGATCGAGAGCCGGGGCAGCGTCGATGATCGACCGCCGCGCGCTGCTCGACGCGGTCTACGGCGCCGGCCGCCTGGCCGACCGCGCGGCGGTGGCCGTACTCGTGGGCCTGGTCGGCGTGTACCGCGTGACGCTCAGCCCGCTGCTCGGCAGGCACTGCCGGTTCCAGCCGACCTGCAGCGCGTATTTCCGCGCCGCCGTGACGAAGCACGGTGCCCTGCGGGGGAGTTGGATGGGCTTCCGGCGGATCTGCCGCTGCCACCCCTGGCATCCCGGCGGCTACGATCCGCCGTGATGCCGCTCGAGCCAGCCGATCACGCCCGCGTTGGCGGGAGGAAACGCGAGCGCTCTGAGCGCGGCCACGGGCCGCCATGCAAACGGGCCGCGCGGAGCGTCATCGTGCCCGATCGGCTCGGCGACGAAGAACAGCACGTCCACCGACCCCGCGGAGGATTCGGCGCGGACGGCGTCGAGGCGGCGACCGATGCGGATCGCCAGGCCGGCCTCCTCGAGGCATTCCCGGGCGGCCGCCGCTTCGGGCCGCTCGCCCGGCTCCACCTTCCCCCCGGGAAACTCGCAGAGCCCCGGAGCGTCGGCGGCGGCGAGGTCACGGCGGCCGACGAGCACGCGACCCTCGTGCACGACGACAGCCACGGCGATCTGCGTTCGCGTCAGAACCGTCATCGGTGGGGAAGGCCTCGCGGAACGCCGCCGGCGGCACCGTCAGGCGGGCCGTGGAATCATGTCGAGCAGCCTGCCCGGTGACCCCATGATGTTGTAGCCGGCGTCGACGTGCATGATCTCGCCGGTGATGCCCAGCGAGTCGCGGGAGAGCAGGAACGCGCCCGCCCGGCCCACCTCCTCGTGGGTGATGTTGCGGCCCATGGGAGACATGTGCTCGTACATGCCGAGCATCTCCTCCACGCCGGCACCCCGGCCGGCGAGCGTCCGCAGCGGCCCGGCGCTGATGGCGTTGACCCGCACGCCCGCGGGCCCCAGATCGAAGGCCATGTATTTCACGCAGGTGTCGAGCGTGGCCTTGCAGACTCCCATGATGTTGTATCCCGGCACCACCTTCTCCCCGCCGTAGTAGGTGAGCGTGAGGATCGAGGCATCCTTGGCGAGGATGTGCCGGGCGAGACGGCCCACGGCCAGCAGGCTATAGGCGCTCGTCTCCATCGCGACGCGGAAGCCCTCGCGGCTGCAGTTGGTCGTTTCCCCCTTGAGGTCTTCCATCGGAGCGTAGGCGATGGAATGCACCAGGAAGTCGATGGTGCCAAACTCGTCGCGGGCCCGGGTGATGACGGCCGCGATCTGGTCGTCGTTGGAGACGTCCATCGGCACGAGGAACTTGGCATTGGGCTCGGGGTCGGTGAGCTGGGCCACGCGACGCCTGTTGCGTTGCCGCTCGTCGTCGGGCTTGTCGGGGAGGTGCGAGAACCCGATCTGCCCCCCCTCGCCGAGAATTTCCTTCGCGATCGCCCAGGCGATCGAGGGGTCGTTGGCGACACCCAGCACCAGCCCCTTCATTCCGGCGAACCTGCCCATCGATGCGAATCCTCCGCGGACGTGGAAATGGCCTGCCGGAGCGCGGCACGCGAGTGCGGAAATGTAGCCGCTGTGTGGCAAACCCTCAACGCGCGGCCCTTGTCGGTCGCCCGGGCCGGGGGTACAAATTCGGAATCGGCCCCGTTAGCTCAATTGGTCAGAGCATCTGACTCTTAATCAGAGGGT
>CAZONY010000289.1:0-2434 GCA_964581215.1 uncultured Chitinophagaceae bacterium
TTCGCCCGCGGATGCGCGGCCATCGCCAGCCGTGGGCTGCGGGGCGTCTCGATCCCCAACAGCCTCAACGCCCTCGCCCTGCTGGCCAGCGGCCAGGACGACTACCGGCCCCTGCTGGCCGCGTATGCCCGCGAGGCGGCCGATCTGCGTCTCGACTCCATGGCCACCTGGCACTACGGCTTCGCCGCGATGTTTCTGGCGGAGTATGCCCTGGCCACCGGCGATGCCGACATCCTGCCCGGTCTCCGTCGCATCGCGATGGAATCGGCCCACGGACAAAGCCATGTCGGCACCTGGGGCCACAAGTTTGCCGCCCCGAGCGGCAATCTCAACGGCTATGGCTGCATGAATCTGCCCGGCCTCAACCTCACGATCGCGTTGGCGATCGCCCGCGAGGCGGGCGTCCGGGATCCCGCCATCGACGAGGCGATCGCCAAGGCCGCCGGGTTTCTGCGGTGGTATGTCAACAAGGGAGCCATTCCGTACGGCGACCACGAGCCCTGGCCCGGCCACGAGGACAACGGAAAATGTGCGAGCGCCGCGGTGCTCTTCGATCTGCTCGGCGACCGTGAGGCGACGACGTTTTTCGCCCGGATGGCGGCTGCCGGCTACGCCGAGCGCGAGCGCGGGCACACCGGCAATTTCTTCAACATCCTCTGGGCGATGCCCGGCGTCGCCCGCTGCGGCCCGCTCACCACCGGCGCCTCCATGAAGGAGCAGGGGTGGTATTACGATCTGGCCAGGGGATGGGACGGGCGATTCGCCTACCAGGGATCGCCGGTCGGCGAGGAGGAGCATGGCAAGTACACCGACTGGGACAGCACCGGCGCCTACCTGCTCACCTACGCCCTGCCGATGCGGAGCCTGGCCCTGACGGGCAAACGGGCCTGTGCGATGCCGCCGCTCACGGCCGCGGAGACGGACGAGGTGATCGCCGCGGGGCGAGACTACATCTCCACCACCCACAAACACGGCGAGCGGTACGAGGGGCGGACCGGCCAACAGCTGCTCGCTGGCCTCTCGAGCTGGTCGCCCGCCGTACGGAAGCGATCGGCCCGCAGCCTGGCGGCGACGGAGGGAGATTGGCTGCCGACCCTGCTCGCGATGGTCGCCGGAGACGACCGCGACGCCCGCTACGGCGCGATCGAGGCGGTCGGATTCCTCGGCCCGCGGGCCGACGCTGCCGCGCCTGTGCTGCGCGGCCTGCTGGACGACGGCGACCCGTGGATCCAGGCCCTCGCCTGCAAAGCCCTGGCGGAGCTCGGCCCCGAGACGCAGAAGGCCAGTGTGGGGGCTTTGCTGCGAATGTCGGCGCGAGCCAACCCGAATGACCCGCGCCGCATGGCCCACCGCGCCGCCAGCGCCGCCCTCTTCAGCCGCAGGGGCGGCATCCTCGCGCAGTCGCTCGAAGGAGTGGACCGCGACCTCCTCTATCCGGCGATCCGATCGATCCTGCAGAACCCCGACGCCCACGCCCGCGGCCCGGTCGGCGACGTGTATGGCCGGCTGAGCGACAGCGACGTGGCCGTACTGCTGCCCGACATGATCGCTGCCATCGAAAAGCTCGCCCCCAGCAACGAGATGTTTGCCGACGGCGTTCGCCTCGCCGGCCTCGACCTGCTCTCCCGCCTGCACGTCCGCGAGGGAATGGCTCTGTGCGTGGCCGTCATCGAGCCCGACCGCTGGGGGCAGGGCCGCCGGCTGCCCAAGTGCCTCGACTATCTGAGCCGGTATGGTGCCCATGCGCAGGAGTACGTGCCGCAGCTGCAGGAGATCCGCGGCAGCTTCGCGAAGGCGCAGCGGGGCGGTCAGCCGAACGAAAACATCGCCTTGCTCGACAAGACGATCGCGGCGATCCAGGCCAGCGCCGACACGCCCGGCCTCGTCTCGCAGACCGATTTCAAGCCGCAGCGTTGACGGCAGGCGGGGGCGTGGTGGCCGCGGGGCCTTCGCGGTACGATTCGTCCTCCCCGTCCTCCCGCTTTTTCCCGCATCGCTGCCATGTTCGACCCCGTCCGCGGCAAGCCCGATTTCCCCGCCATCGAAGCCGCCGTCGCCGCCCTCTGGCGAAGCCGCGGCACGTATCGGCGCTCGCTCGACCGCCGGCGGGGAGGCAAGCGGTTTGTCTTCTACGAGGGGCCGCCCACCGCCAACGGCATGCCCCACCCCGGCCACTGCCTGACGCGCACGATCAAGGATCTCTACCCGCGGTATCGGACGATGCGCGGCGACTTCTGCGAGCGGAAGGCCGGCTGGGACACCCACGGCCTGCCCGTCGAGGTGGAGGTGTGCAAGGAACTCGGCATCCACTCCAAGGCCGAGATCGAGGCCTACGGCGTCGAGCCCTTCATTCACAAGTGCCAGGAGAGCGTCTGGCGCTACATGCGGGAGTGGGAGACGCTCACCGAGCGGATCGGATTCTGGATCGACCTGT
>CAZONY010000289.1:2444-3355 GCA_964581215.1 uncultured Chitinophagaceae bacterium
ATCGATCTCTCCGACGCCTACGTCACCTACCACCAGTCCTACGTGGAAAGCGTGTGGTGGGCCTTGGCCGAGCTGTTCAACCGCGGGCTGCTCTACCAGGGCCACAAGATCGTGTGGTGGTGGGCCCAGGGGGGCACGGCCCTTTCTTCCGGCGAGGTGGGCCAGGGCTACAAGGAAGTGGCCGACCCGAGCGTCTACGTCGCCTTCCCGCTGCTCGACGCCGCGGGCCTGCCGACCGGCCGCAGTCTCGTCGCCTGGACGACCACACCCTGGACGCTCCCGTCCAACCAGTTCGCCGCCGTCAAGGCCGACCTCGACTACGTCGTGCTCCGCGAATCCGGCGAGGCGGATGCCACGGAATTCGTGGTCGCCGAACCGCTCGCCGCCGCGCTTGGCGAGAAGATGAAGAAGGAATTCGCCATCGTCGATCGCCTGCCGGGCCGGAGCCTCGTGGGCCGATCCTACCTGCCCCCCTTCGACTGCTACCGTCCGTCGGGCCCGCCGGCCACCGGGCCGCTCGCGGCGGGCGGCACCGCACCGCTCGCCTGGCGGGTGGTCGCGGCCGAGTTCGTCACCACCGATTCCGGGACGGGCATCGTCCACGTCGCGCCGGCCTTCGGCGAGGTGGACTACACCGTGCTCGTCGCGGAGCAGGCGCGGTTTGCCGCAGGATCGGGCCCCACGCTCCTCAATCCCGTGGCGCCCGACGGCACGTTCACCGACGCCTTCCCGATGGGCAGCGGCCGGTTCGTGAAGGACTGCGACCGTGACATCGCCCGCGATCTGCGGGCCCGCGGCCTGCTCGTGCATCAGGAGCAATACGTCCACGACTACCCCTTCTGCTGGCGGGCCGACGCCGACCCGCTGATCCAGTACCCGCGGCAGAGCTGGTTCATCCGCACGAGCCAGTT
>CAZONY010000289.1:3365-3650 GCA_964581215.1 uncultured Chitinophagaceae bacterium
CAACTTCCTTGAAACCAACGTCGATTGGGCCCTCTCCCGCGAGCGCTACTGGGGCACGCCCCTGCCGATCTGGGTGTGCGACCAGACCGGGAAGATGGAGGCCCTGCCCTCGTATGCGGCACTCCTCGCCACGCCCGGCGTGCAGGGCACCGAGGTCTTCGCCACGGCCAAGGAGGCCAATCCGCGGCTCTCCGACGATCTCCGGGTGCACAAGCCCTACATCGACGCGGTCTCCTACGATTCCCCCTTCGCGGCCGGCGCCCGGATGCGGCGGGTGAGCGAGGT
>CAZONY010000290.1:0-3639 GCA_964581215.1 uncultured Chitinophagaceae bacterium
CCGCCCGACTGAAAGAGGTAGATCACCCGCTTCGCCTTCGGCGGATGGTGGAAGCCGCCGAGCACGCCCCCGGCGCCGTCGGCCGCAGCCTGCTCCGCCGCCGCCGACCGGCCGAGCATCTCGGCGACCGCGAGGCCGCCGAAGCCCATGCCGAACGAATTGAGCCAGTCGCGCCTGTTCATCGCTTCACCACGCTTCCATCGTAGTTCATCAGGGCGTTCACCACGCTCGCCGTGGCGGCAAGGTCCGGTGCCGGCAGTGATGCCGTCAGCTTCTTTTCGCCGACTGCCACGAGCTTTGCCGCATCTTCTGGCCGCGATCGATACCAGTCGAGCTGGGCTGTATGCATCCGACGGATAATCTCTCTCTCTTCATCGTCCGGAGGCCGGTTCGTGAGCAGCTCGAACGCCCGGTCGAGCGCCCGCTCCGCCTGGCCGTCATGCTCGACGAGCAGCCGCTCCGCAAGCACGCGGGCCGCCTCCACGAACTGCGGTCCGTTCATGAGCACGAAGGCATGCAGCGGCGTGTTGGTCGTGTCGCGCTTCGCCACGCACACCAACCGCTTGGGCATGTCGAAGCTCTCGAGCACGGGCGCCGGCCCCGTTCGCCGCCAAAACGTGTAGAGGCTGCGGCGGTAGAGTCCCGCGCCCGTATCGGCCTTCTCGGGCTTGAACGAGTCGGGCATGTCGTAGGTCTTCACCGGGGGGCCGCCCAGCTGTTCGACGAGCAGACCGCATGCGGCGAGCGCTCCGTCCCGGATCATTTCCGCGGGGAGCCGGTGCCGTGGGCCGCGGGCGAGCCACACGTTCAGCGGATCGTCGGCCATCGTCTTCGCGTCGGCGATGCTCCGCTGCCGGTAGGTCGCGGAGAGCATGATCGTCTTGATGAGCCGCTTCATGTCCCACGCCATGCCGCCGTCGGCCGTGGAGTGCGAGAACTGCCAGGCGAGCAGGTCGAGAATCTCCGGATACTCCGGCCGCGTGGACTGGCTGCCGAGGTCCTCGGGCGACTGCACGAGCCCGAGGCCGAACAGCGACTGCCAAACCCGGTTCACGGTCACGCGGGCCAGGAGCGGATGCTCGGGGTCGATCAGCCAGCGAGCCAGGCCAAGCCGGTTCTTCGGCTGATTGGCCGGGAACGGCGGGAGCGCGGCAGGCGTGTCGGGCTCCACCAGTGCCCCGCGCTTGTCATACTCGCCGCGTTCGAGGATGTAGGCCATCTTGGGCTGTGGAAGGTCCCGCATGACCATGATTTCCCGGGGCCGTTCGGCGAGATCGTCGCGGCTGCGCCGGGCCGCCTCCAACGCCGCCCGCCTGGCCGCCGGTTCGTCGGCGAAGGCTCCGGCGAAATAGTCGCCCAGGCCCTCGGCATCGCGTGCATCGGCCAGGGCCGCCGTGATCGTTCCCGGGGCCACGAGTTCCCGCACCTCGAGCGGCGTGAGCGCCCGGCCGAAGACGCGGAAGTCGTCGACGAGGCCGTTCTTGAAGCCGTTGTCGCGCATCCGTTCGCCGATCGTGATCGTGTCGCCACCGCCGCCGGTGATCTCGCGGGTCAGGCTGTCGCGAACGACGTCCGTGGCCGCGGCATGGCCGTTGACGAACATCTTCAGGCCCGCCGCCCGGCCCGAGCCATCGCTCGCCACCGCCACGTGCGTCCACTCGCCGACGGGCAGTGGTTCGGCACATCGCACGCTCACCGCGTCGCCCGGCCAGAAGTGGATCAGTGACCAGCGGAGATGCCCGCCATCCACGAGCAGTTCGTATCCGCGGCTGCCGGCGTCGGTCCAAGCCCGCGATCGGTGAAACACGACTGCCCGGTCATACTTCGCGGCCGGCTTGATCCAGGCCGACACGGTGAACGGCTGGCTGCGGCGGAAGTTGCCGACCGTCGTCTTCACTCCGTGGTCGCCGGTGAGCTTGATCGCCTGACAGGAGCTACCTCCGCGGCTGTCGTCCACCACCATGTTGTCGTCGGGAGACGTGGCTGGCTCCCGCGAACCTAGTTCATTGGCAAACTTGCCATCCGTGCCCCGGCCATTGAACGAATAGCGGACCAGTTCGCCGGGAATCGAACCGCCGGCGGCGTCCAGCGCGACGGGCATCGGGGCCTTCCCGGCGATCCAGTCGGCCACGGTCTCGCGAGCGACGGCCTCCGCCCGCGTGCACTCGGCGGCCGCCTCGCCCGCGGCCTCCTCGGCCTTGGCCAGCGCCGTCGCCATCCGCTCGTCGAGCAGCCGCATCTTCGGCGTCGGCACCGACTCCGTGAAGTAGGAATACAGGCCCGCCTCGTCAACGTCGTCGAAGAAGGCAGACAGCGAATAGAAATCCTTCTGTGAGAGCGGGTCGAACTTGTGGTCGTGGCAGCGGCAGCACTCCAGCGTGAGGCCGAGGAAAGCCGTGCCGAAGGTCGTCGTGCGGTCGTTCACGTAGTTGACGCGATACTCCTCCTCGACCGAGCCCCCCTCGTTCTCCTGCTGGTGGAGTCGGTTGAACGCCGTGGCCAGCACCTGCTCGTCGCTGGCGTTCGGCAGAAGGTCGCCGGCCACCTGCCAGAGCGTGAACCGGTCCCAGGGGAGGTTGTCGTTGAACGACCGGATGACCCAGTCGCGCCACGGCCACATGTCGGGCCGCGGGTGATCCCGCTGAAACCCGTAGCTGTCGGAATAGCGGGCGAGGTCCATCCAGTCGGCCGCCATCCGCTCGCCGTAGCGCGGGCTGGCGAGCAACCGGTCGAGCAGCAAGTCGTAGGCGTCGGCCGAGGTGTCGGCGACGAATGCTTCGACCTCGGCTGGTGTCGGCGGCAGGCCGGTGATGTCGAAGCTCGCGCGGCGAATGAGCGTGCGGCGATCGGCCTCGGGCTGGAGCTTCAGGCCGCGCTTCGAGAGGTTCCCGGCGACAATCGCATCGATCGCCGCCGTGGCCCCGTCCGCGGCGGCAGCGGCGGGCTTCACCGGCGCGACAAACGCCCAGTGCGGTTCGTACTTCGCCCCCTCGGCGATCCAGCGCTTCAGCGTCTCCACCTGCTCTGCAGAGAGCCGGCCGATCTTCGCCTCCGGCGGCGGCATGACGGTGCCGGGATCGTCGGAGATGATCCGGGCGATGAGTTCACTGGCCGCGATGTCCTCCGGCACGATGGCCCGCGAGCCGCTGTCGAGTTCCTGCGTGGCCTGGTCGAACGTATCCAGCCGCAACCCGGCCTGCCGGTTGGCAGTATCGGGCCCGTGGCAGGCGAAGCAGTTGTCCGAGAGGATCGGCCGCACGTCCATGTTGAAGGAGAGGCGGGGTTGCCCCGGCGAGGCGGCCGGACTGGCGGCTGAAACCAGCCCACACGCCAACGCGATGGCGATCGCCGCGAAGCGGCGGCAACGGCCGCATGAAGACGGGTTCTCGACCGTGGAGATCAGGCCCTGCATGCGTGCCACCGATTCCGTGCCAGCGTTTCGAACGACCGGTCAATTTTAGCATGCGCGAGTGATCGTAACCACGGAGAAAATGCCCCGACTCGCCACGTATCGCCAAAGCGATCATCCGTCGATGCGGCGGTCGATCAGGCGACCGATGGCACACGGTGTCATCGGTCGACCGGCAAGAGTGCGGCGACCGCCGCGGCGTCGGCCTCGGCACACGTCGCTGCCCGGAT
>CAZONY010000291.1:0-3634 GCA_964581215.1 uncultured Chitinophagaceae bacterium
CGGAATCTCGAACCCGCCGTAGCCGTAGAGGAGCGTGGGGGTCGAGCCGTCTGCCGGCAGGGCACTCCGGCCGATCTGGAAGTAGGGGATCCGCGTACCGTCCGGCGACACGGCCTCGTGCTGCTCCACCCGCAGGCCGCTGGTCTCGAAGAACGTGGGCGACGCCTTGAGCCGCTCGGGCTCGCGGCCATCGCCGGCCGTGCCGAGAGCGAGCGTGGAGGGCGTCAGAGGGCTCGACGTGACGAGCAGGTAGTCGTCGGACTCGATGTCGTCGACGGGCGAAACACTCGCCGTGCCCGCCTCCGGCACACCGGGCAGCGGCCCCCGCCGCCACGCCCCATCCTGAAACACGAGCCGTTCGATCCGGCTGCGGACGTTGTCGAGCGTCGTGAGCAGGACGTGGCTCCGGGTGCCGGCGAAACCGACGAGCGACGTCCGCGGCCCGGGCGCGAAAAGCACGTGGAAGCGGCGGTCACCGGTGAGAAATCTCTCGAAGTCAGCCGCCAGCAGCGCCCCTGCCGGGTAGGTGCGGTCGCCGACCTGCCAGGGTGAACGGAGTTCGACGAGCAGCCACTCGCGATGGACCGTGGCATTGGCGTCGTCCGGCTTCTCGATCTTGAGGAGCTGGCCGTCGCGCCGCAGGAAGAGCTCGTTGGTCCAAAACGTGATCTGCCGCTGGATGAAGTCCCGCTCGAACCCGGGCGTGAGGTCGCGATACGCCCCGACGCTCATGTCGTCGGGCCGGCCCTCGTAGACGGCCGCAGCCGCGGCCAACGGCGTGCCCCGTCGCCACTCGCGAACCGTGCGCGGATAGCCCGACGCGGTGAGCGATCCCGGCCCGAAATCGGTGGCCACGAAGAGGCTCGTCTCGTCCCGCCAGGCCACCCGACTCTTGGCCTCGGGCAGCGCGAAGCCGCCTTCGACAAAGGCCTTCGTGTCGAGGTCGAACTCCCGCACCACGTCGGCATCGGCGCCGCCCCGGGAGAGCGACACGAGGCACCGCCGGTCGGCTGGCTCGAGCACCGCCGCCCCGTGCCAGACCCAGTTTTCTCCCTCCGCCTCGGCGAGGGCGTCGATGTCGAGCACCGTTTCCCACTCGGGCTCCGGCGTGCGGTACTCCTCCAGCGTCGTCCGGCGCCAAACGCCCTTGGGGTGATCACCGTCGCGCCAGAAGTTGTAGAAGCGGTCGCCGATCTTCGACACCATCGGGATCCGCTCCTTCGAATCGAGAATCGAGAGCAGGCGCGCCTCGAGACGCCCGAAGCCCTCATTCTCGGCCAGCGCCTTCAGGCACTCGGCGTTGCGGGCCCGCACCCATGCCAGCGGCTTCTCCCCCGCCACGTCCTCGAGCCAACGATGGGGATCGGGTGGCTCAGGTTCAGCGGCTGATGCATGCATGGCGAGAAGAAGCGATGCGGCGAGGACGACACGCGTCATGCCCGCACCTGGCCGGTCCCGGTGACGATGAACTTGTAGGTCGTAAGCTCCTTCGTGCCGCAGGGGCCGCGGGCGTGGAACTTGTCGGTGGAGATGCCGATCTCGGCCCCGAGACCGAGTTCACCGCCGTCGTTGAACCGCGTGCTGGCGTTGATCATCACGGCCGCGGTATCGACGCGGGCCGCGAATCGCTCGGCGGCCGCCCGGTCGGCCGTCACGATCGCGTCGGTGTGCCGCGAGCCGTAGCGATTCACATGCTCGATCGCCGCCTCGAGCGACTCGACCACGGCGACGGAGATCTTGGGGCCGAGAAACTCGGTCGCCCAGTCGGCTTCGGTGGCGGCGCCGGCCACGGGCACGAGCGCCCGCACGGCCTCGTCTCCCACGATCTCCACCCCCTGCGCGTTGAGGGCGGCGGCCACGTCGGGCAAGAACGCCGCCGCGACATCGGCATGCACGAGCAGTGATTCGGCCGCGTTGCAGACGCCCATCCGCTGGCACTTCGCGTTCACGGTGATCGCCCTGGCCATGGCGAGGTCGGCCGCCTTGTCGACATACACGTGGCAATTGCCGGTGAAGTGCTTGAGCACCGGCATGCGGGCCTCGGCGCAGACGCGGCGGATGAGGGCCTCGCCCCCGCGGGGGATCACGATGTCGATGAGGTCGTCCATTTGCAGGAATGCGCCCACCGCGGCGCGGTCGGGCGTATCGACCAGCTGCACGCAGTCGACGGGCAGGCCGCCATCGGCGATCGCCCGCCGCACGCTCTCCACGATGCGGCCACTCGAGTGAGCCGCTTCCTTGCCGCCACGAAGGATGATGGCATTGCCGGCCGCGAGGGCGACGGCGGCGGCGTCGGCCGTGACGTTGGGCCGCGACTCGTAGATGAAGAACACGACGCCGAGCGGCACGCGAATCTTGCGGACGAGCAGGCCGCTCGGCCGCGTCGATTCCTCGAGCACCTCGCCGACGGGATCGGGCAGCGTGGCCACCGCCTCGACACCGGCCGCGATCGCCTCGATTCGCTTCGGGTCGAGCGTGAGCCGGTCGATCGCGGCCGGGGAGAGGCCAAAGCCGGGGGCGGCGGCCAGGTCGAGCCGGTTGGCGGCGAGGATGGCTTCGGCGTCGGCGCGGATGCGTGCTGCCGCGGCCCGCAGGCACGCGGCCTTGCGCTCCGAGGGCGCGCCGGCGAGGTCGATCGCGGCCCGGCGGGCCCGGTCGGCGATGTCGCGGCAATGATCGGCGAGAGGATTCATGGTTGCATCGTAGCAAACAGCTCGAGCGCCATGCGCGCCTGCCCCACGGCGTGCACCCGCACGATCTGGATCCCCTGCGCGGCGAGGCCGCAGCTCGCGCCCGCGGTGGCCGCGTCCAGTTCGTCGCGGGTCGCCGGCCGGCCGAGGACCTGCTCGAGCGACTTGCCGATGAAGCCCTTGCGGGAGTGGCCCACCAGAATCGGCGCGCCGAGATCGAGGAACCGTCCCGCGTGGGCCATCAACTCCCGATTGTGGGCATGCGTCTTCCCGAAACCGATGCCGGGGTCGAGGCAGATCTTCGCGGGCGGGATGCCGGCGGCGCGCAGGGCGTCGCGGCGGCCGGCGAGATAGGCATGAATCTCGGCGACGACATCGGCATACCGGGGGTCGTCCTGCATCGTCTGCGGCGTCCCCCGCATGTGCATGGCGCAGATGCCGGCCCCACTGTCGCGGGCGACGGCGGTCATGGCGGGGTCTCCCTCGAGACCCGTCACGTCGTTGATGATCTCCGCCCCCAGTTCGATCGCCCGAGCGGCGACGGCCGCCTTCGACGTGTCGATCGACACCGGCACGCCCGACTCCGCGGCCAACCGCCGCACCACGTCGGCCACCCGTCGCAGTTCCTCGGCCTGGGGCACCGGCCGGGACGCGGGCCGCGTGCTCTCACCACCGACGTCGAGGATGTCGGCCCCGTCGGCGACGAGCTTCATGCCGTGGGCCACCGCCGCCTCCACGGAGTCGTGGCGGCCGCCGTCGGAAAAACTGTCGGGCGTGACGTTGACGATGCCCATCACGAGCGGCCGCCGCAGGGCGCCGCCGGCATGCGGCACTTCGAGCCGCCGCGAACGCAGGTGCCAGTGGGTGGGAAAGGCGGGGAAAGCCATCCGCTCGATGGTACCACCCTCGGGCTACCACGGCTCTTCCATGAGGCCCACGATCTG
>CAZONY010000292.1:0-3629 GCA_964581215.1 uncultured Chitinophagaceae bacterium
ACTGGAAAGCTGGGCGTCGAATAGGGCCAGCGCGCTCTCCACGCCCCGGAAGGGATCGGTCTCGGTGATCGCCGGATCGTAGATGCTGGGCGTCAGCTGCGGTGCCGTGAGCAGCGAGACCGGCGGCTCGCCCGTCTGCGGCCGCGGACCGCCGAAGCTGGCGAACCGGCCGCCCAGATTGCGGAGCACCTTGCCGTTTTCGAGGGCCGTGCGAATCGACTCCTCGAGCGACAGTTCCCAAACCTGATCGAAGTTGGGGTTGGAGAGGGTGAGCGGCTCGGCCGTGCCGGCCGCCTCCTCCAACGGCTTCTGGTCGCTGTCGGGATACTCGAGCTTTTGAATCGCCCCCACGTAGTGCGAGAGGTCGCCATCCTCGAAGAAGTAGAAGGGCTGTCGCGGAGCACAGCCGCTCGCCAGGAGCGAGAGGCTCGTGAAAACTGCCCAGAGGCTGCGGATGGGTCGTGGCACGGGGGGTATGCTGTCGCGTGTCGTTGGTCGGCAAGACCGCCGCTGCGCCCAAGGGGAGTGGTCGCGAAGTCACGACACCTCCCGACGCAGTGCCCCCCGACCCTGCGTCTGCCTCGCGTGCACCAGGGCGCAGCGACGGCAGAAGGGCTATCGGCCAGGGGAGGCCGCAAACTTGGAAAAACCGTTACGGTCAGCCCAGACTCCGGAAGTCTGGTGAAGCTGCGGGGGCGGGGCCTCAGGGCTGGTGCCATCCCGACGAGCAGGTCTCGCGCCGCGTGCCATCCGCCTCCTGCCAGACGAATCGGGCCGCGGCCCCGGGTGTGGCGTCGATGAGCCGCATGCCCGCCTCGGGACCGAGCACGTTGGCCGCCGTGGCCAGGGCGTCCGCCGTCGTGCAGTCGGCGGCGATCACCGTGACCGCGGCTGGACCGATCACGCCACGGCCGGTCCGCGGATCGACCACGTGGCTGTACCGGACGCCGTCGATGGTCACCGACTGGAAGGCATCGCCGGAGGTCGTCACGGCCCGGTCGACGAGCACCAACTCGCCATCGACTCCCTCCCGCGAGCCCAGCGCCGCGGTCGCCACCCGCCATCCGGGCCTGCCCGGCGGCGCGCCGATCACGGCGATGTCGCCCGAGGCGTCAACCATGCCCGAGGTGATGCCATGCCGGCGCAGAACCGCCACCGCCCGGTCGATCGCGTCGCCCATGCCGATGCCGCCGAGATCGAGCCGCATGCCGGGTTTTCCAAGTCCGACGGCCTGGTTCGCCGGATGCAGCGTGAGCACGTCCGGACCGACGGCCGCCCGTGCCGCGGTGAGCCGTTCCGGGCGCGGCATCACGCCGCTGCGACGGGCCTGTCGCCAGAGGCTGGTGAGCGGGCCGACCGTCGGGTCGAAGGCGCCGCCGGAGGCGTCGCGGATGGCAACCGCCCGGGCCAGCACCCGCCAGAGGTCGTCGCCCACCGGGACCGGCGCCGGCGTCGGCGCCTGGGCCGACAGTCGGCACAGTTCGCTGTGCGGATCGTAGTCGGAAAGGATGCGCTCCAGCCGCGCGACCTCGTCATGGGCCGCGGCAATCGCCGCGAGGGCCGACGGGCGTTCCGGGGCATGCACCGTGATCGTCCATGCCACCCCCATGTGCCGGCGCGTCTCGTGCGCCGGATCGGCCGCGCCGATCGCCAGGCCGCACCACGCCCCGGCCAGCGCTGCCAGCCCGCACCGGCTCAGGTAGACTTTGAATCTCATGAGCACGTCCGACCTCCGGCCCGCCGTGGCCATCGAATTCGACTGCACGCCCCTGCGGAGCGTGCCCCGGCTCGACATTCCGCTCGATGCCTCGCCCCGCTACCGCGCCCGGCTCGAGCGGTTCCAGCGGGCGATCGCCAAGCACGGCATGCGGAACACGTACTATCTTACCACCGGCAGTTGCACGTTTCGGTTCACCAACGAGCCCGATTCGGGGTGGGTCCGGTTCGCGGTGGAGGGCACGGTGATCACCGACGAGGCCGATGCCAGGACGGTGGGCAGCGACCTCGACATCCGGCTCGACGCCGAGACGTGCGACTGGCTCACCCAACCGGCGGTTGCCTGGCTGGCTCTTTCGGCGAAGCGTGCGGTCGAGACGGAGTTTGACCGCTACATCGCCGCGGGCGACCTCTCCCGGGCACTCGAGCGGCTCGCCCGCGAGCAGGCCGAAAGCGACGCGGCCGGGGGCTACCTCGGCATGAATCTGTGAGCGGGGCGGCCGTCGCGCTTCCCTGCACGCGGAAGGTGAGGGGCTGCCCACGCCCCGTCGCCGGACGTTCGCTACGGGCATCCCGCCCTCCGCTCACTCGCTGCTGGCTGCGCTCTCGGCATCCCTGCCTGCGCTGGCCAGCAACGCCGGCTCCCGGGGCGTGGGCAGCCCCTCACCGGGGCCAACGGGAACGCCCCTGCCCTACTCCTCCCGGGCGCGCACCTCGAGCAGCACGCTCTCGTTCTCGGTGCCGGGGAGCGGCCAGGCGGCCAGCCGCCGAACGCGGGTCTTTTTGAGGAATCCCCGGTGACGGGCCTCCCCCTTCTCCTCCTCCCACCGCGGTCCCTTCACCACGAGCAGCCGGCCATACGCTCGGCACACCGGCTCGAACCAGCCGAGCAGTTTCGCCAACGGCGCCACCGCGCGAATCACCAGCGTGTCGAACGCTCCCGGCCGAGTGGCCACCACCGCCTGGCCCGCCGCGGCGTGCACCGGCAGTGGCAGGCCGATCTCCTCGGTGATGGTCCGCACCGCCCTGGCCTTCTTGCCCACGCTGTCGCACAGCTCAACGCGGAGATCGGGCCGCAGGATGGCCAGCAGCACGCCCGGCACGCCCCCGCCGGTGCCCACGTCGAGCACCCGCTCGCCCTGGGCGAGGTGCGGCGCGATGGCCGCCGCGTCGGCCACGTCACGGGCCACGAAGGTCTCGGCGCCGGCGTGCCGCGTGAGATTGAGCCGCTCGTTCCACGACCAGAGGCTGGCGGCATACGCCGCGATTCGATCGACCGCCGCGGGGGCGACGTCGAGACCCAGGCGGTCACACTCGGCGGCGATGGCCCGGGCGAGTTCCGTCATCACTTGATGAAGAGCATCTCGCGGTAGGTGGGCAGCGGCCAGAGGTCGTCGGGAAGAATCATCTCGATCTGGTCGGCGATCTCCCGGACTGCCAGCATGGCGGGGATGACGTTGTCGTGGAAGTGCCTCACCTCGCCCCGCAGGTCCGCCGCGCCGTGGTGGGCCAGCGTCTTTTCGAGGGCCTCGATCCGGACTTCGAACTCGACGACCAGCTTCGTCAGCTTCTCCAGCGTGCTCATGGGCACGGCCTGTCCGGTGAGGCTCTTGAGCTTCGAGGCCGTATCGACGAGCTCGCCCTGGTAGCGGTAGCCGGCCGGCAGGATCATCGTCCGGGCGATCTGCAGGGCCGAGGTGGCCTCGGTGTTGATGTCCTTGCAGTACCGCTCCATGTAGATGTCGTAGCGGCTGCGGACCTCGCGCTCCGAGAGCACGCCGTAGTGCTCGAACAGGGCGATGTTCTTCGGGGCGACGAGGGCGTCGAGCGCCTCGGGCGTGGCCTTCAGGTTGGGCAGGCCGCGCCGCGCCGCCTCATCGTGCCATTCCTGCGCGTAGCCGTTGCCGTTGAAG
>CAZONY010000293.1:0-3613 GCA_964581215.1 uncultured Chitinophagaceae bacterium
GACAACTTCGACCACATCAAGGCCTACTGGATCATGCTGGGCATCGGCACGGCACAGGCGGCGCTCGCGTACGGCGCTGACGATCTCGACGGCACGGTCCGGCACGAACTCATCTATCACGATGCCGGCGCCACCACGCCCGAGGTGCTCTCGGTCGATGAGATCACGAGGTTGATCCGGGAGGCCGGCCGTGAGCCCGTGGAACGCGACACGCTCTACCATCGGGTGATCCGCGAGGGATCCTCGTGGCGAACGGGAGAGCGGCTCGTCACCGTGTGACGCATCTCTCAGGCAAGCCGCCGGCTTCTCGACCCTCTCACAACCGACACTCAGGGAGGGGTTGCCCGTGCCATGGAGCCGGCGTTGCTGGCCAGCGAAGCCATGGATGGCGAAGCGCAGCCAGCAGCGAGTGAGCGAAGGCCGGGAAGGCCGCAGCGAACGTCCGGCGAGATGGCACGGACAACCCCGAGCCCCACCATGGAGCCGGCGTTGCTGGCCAGCGAAGCCTTCTCTCACCCCACGCTGCCGTGATGCCCTCCCTGCGATTGCTGCTCGCGGCGGCGCTGATCGACGAGATCGCGGAGCCGGGCGTGCTCGGGCAACGCGAGTTGTGGATCGCTGGCCAGAAGCGCGATCGCGTCCTCCCGCGCATCGGCGATGATCGCCTCCTCGTCGAAGGGGATCGCCGTTGCCTCGTCGTCGGTGGGCTCGTCGGGCACCGCCACCCGCCGCTGCGTGAACTTGAATTCGGTGCTCGCGCGGCCGCTCTGCTGCGTGCCGAACAGCCGTCCGCTTCCCCGCAGACGGTGGTCGAGGGCCGCGAGTTCGAAGCCGTCGGCGGTGGCCACGAACGACGCGATCCGTTCCCGGGCCCGGTCGTCGAGCGGTCCCGTGGCCACGCCGCACAGCCCGGGCACCGCCCCTCGGGCCACACGACCGCGGAGCTGATGGAGCTGGGAGAGACCGAAGCAGTCGGCATCGAGAATCGTCATGATCGTGGCCTGCGGGACGTCGATCCCCACCTCGATCACGGGCGTGGCGACCAGCACGTCGAGCTTGCCCGCGGCGAAGTCCTCGAGCACGGCGTTCTGCAGCGCCGGCGGCATCCGGCCGTGCACGAGCCCGAGCCGGAAGGCCTCGAGCGGGCCATTGGCGAGTTCTTCGAAGGCCGATGCGATGCTCTCCACGCCCCGATCCGAATCCTCGATGACGGGCACGACCACGTAGCCCCGACGGCCATCCCGGAGCTTTCGGCCGTAAAAGTCCCACCACTGTTCCAGCGTGTCGGGCAGCACGTGGTAGGTGGTCACGGCCTGCCGCCCGGCGGGCTGCTGACGGATCTCCGAAATGTCGAGGTCGCCGTAGAGCCCGTGGGCCAGGGTGCGCGGGATCGGCGTGGCCGTCATGATCAGCGTGTGGGGATCGGCCTTGCCCGACTGCATGACGAGCCGCTGCTCCACGCCGAATCGCTGCTGCTCGTCGATCACCACCAGCGCCAGCCGGTGAAACCGCACGTCATCGGAGAGCAACGCATGGGTGCCGATGGCCACCGCCGTCTCCCCCGACTCGATCCGGGCGAGGGCCTCCCGCCGCTGCGACGACGTCATGCCGCCGACGAGCAGCTCCACCTGCGTCCGGTTGCGGGCGTTGTTGTCGGAAAGCCACTTCGCCAGCGAGCGGTGGTGCTGGCGGGCGAGCAGTTCGGTGGGCGCCAGGAGCGCCGCCTGGTAGCGGCCGCAGGGATCGTCCGCCGCCACGTCGGCCGGCCGATTGGCGATCGCGGCGAGCATGGCATACACGGCGACGGCCGTTTTGCCGCTCCCCACCTCGCCCTGGAGGAGACGGTGCATCGGCCGCGTGCCGCCGACGTCGCGAACGATGTCGGCCACGGCCCGGTCCTGCGCCGGCGTGAACGTGAACGGAAACCGGGCCCGGATCCGGGCATCGAGCCGCGAGTCGATCGTGAGCGCGGGCGCCGCCTGCCGCAATTCCTTTTCGCGACGGTCCTCGCGAAGCAACAACTGGACGACGAGGTGGTCGGCGTACGCCAGCCGGCGGCGGGCGGCGTCGAGCATCGGTCGGCCGGTGGGGCGGTGAATGCCGCGGAATGCCTCCTGGATCGTGACGAGTCCGCGGCCGGATCGAACCGCAGCGGAGAAGGCCTCCTTCAGGCCGTCCACGACGTGGTCGAGCGCGGCCTGCACGGCCACGCGGACGTGCGACTGCTGCACGCCGGCCGTGAGGGGATAAACGGCCAGCCACTCGCCCCCTTCCGCACGCTCATCCCCTCCCAGCACGCGAACGTCGGGGTGCACGAACTCCCACCCCCCCGCCTTGCGGCGGGGGGTCCCTGCCACGACGACCCGCATCCCGGAGGCATACTTCTTGGCCAGGAACGGCAGGTTGAACCACACCGCCCGGATGGATCCTCCCGGACACCGCACGAGCAGCGACGTCATCGATCGCCCCCCCGCGGTCGTCCGGGACGATACCTCCACCACCTCGCCGGCGAGCGCCGCATGCCGGCCCGCTTCCAGATCCTCCCAGAGTTGCGTGCCGGTGAAGTCCTTGTAGCCGCGGGGGAAATGAAGCAGGGCATCCTTCGCGGTATGCAGGCCGAGCCGCGCCAGCCTGGCGGCCCGGGCCTCCCCCACTCCGGGAAGTTCCGCGAGCGAGGTGCCCGGCGAATACGGGACCACACCGTTCACTGTGGCTATCCCCCGGCCTTCAACCGCTTGTAGGCCTCGACGGCCATGCGGTCGCAGGCCTCGTTTTCGGGATGGCCGGCGTGGCCCGCGACATGCGTGAAGCAGACCGTGTGGGTCGCCGCGAGCCGATCGAGTTCCCGCCACAGGTCTTCGTTCTTGACCGGCACGAGCCGGCCCTTTTCCTTCCGCTTCCAGCCCTGCTGCTTCCACTTGGGCAGCCATTCCGAGAGGCCGGTGCCCACATAGACGCTGTCGGTGACCAACTCGACCACCGCCGGCCGCCGCAGCTGGGAGAGGCCGCGCACGACGGCCGTCAGTTCCATGCGGTTGTTGGTGGTGTCGGGATCGGCGCCGGATTGGCTCGTCTCCCGGCCGCTGCCCGGATGCCGGAGGATGAAGGCCCAGCCGCCCGGGCCGGGATTGCCGCTGCAGGCGCCGTCGGTGAAGAGCACCACCTCGCCGGCTCCACTGCTGTTCTCGTTTCGCTCCATGCGCGCGTCGCCCATCGTATGCCTTGTCAGGCCGCTTCCTCCGGAGCCAGCGCCCCGGCGAGCGCCGGCTCGGCATCCGGAGCCTGCGGGTGCCGCATGGGCAACCGGACGATGAACGTGCTCCCGCGTCCCAACTGGCTCTCCACCTCGACGTCTCCCCCGAGCAGCCGGCACAGCTCCCGTACGATCGACAGGCCCAGCCCGGTGCCGGAGAATTCCCGGGTCATCGCATCGTCGCCGGCCTGGAAGGTGCGGCCCTGCCGGAACTTCTCGAAGATCGTCTGCCGATCCTCCTCGGCGATCCCGACACCTGTATCGACCACCTCCAGACGCCAGTGCGGGACAGAGCCCTCCGCCACCGGCTCCGCTTCGGCCAGGACCACGACTCGCCCTCCCTCGGGCGTGAACTTCACC
>CAZONY010000294.1:0-3612 GCA_964581215.1 uncultured Chitinophagaceae bacterium
AGGGACGGCCAGCGGAGCCTCCCGGCGTCACCGTCGATCCGGCCGCGATGGCGTTCCTCGTCTACACCTCGGGCTCGACCGGGGTGCCCAAGGGGGTCATCCGGTCGCATCGCAACATGGTGCACAACGCCGCCCGGCATGAGCGGCACTTTCATATCCATCCAGAGGACCGACTGGCACTGTTCTCGTCATTGAGCACCGGCAACGGGGTGTCGCTCACGCTCGCGGCGCTCCTTCACGGGGCCGCCCTGTGCCCGTTTCCCGTGCAGGAGCGGGGCATCGCCGGCCTGGCCGCGTGGATGGAGGCGGTCGGGATCACCGTCTATTCGTCGTCCTCGTCCCTGTTTCGCAGCTTCATGAAGGCCGTGCCCGTGGATTGGCGGTTTCACGCCGTCCGCCTCGTGCGGTTCTCCTCGGAGCCGGCGCAGATCGCCGACGTGGCGGTGCACCGCGACCGTTTCTCCCCGGACTGTCGGTTTCTCCACACGCTCGCCTCGTCCGAGACCGGCACGATCACCTGCGTGGAGTTGACCGCCGCGGACCTCGCCGGGGCGGGACGGATTCCGGTCGGCCGGCCGGTGGCAGAAGACGTGGAAATCGTGCTCGTCGATGCGGACGGCCAGGAAGTCGTGGCGGGCGAGGTCGGCGAGGTGATCGTCCGCAGCCGCTTCCTGGCGTCCGGCTACTGGCGAGATCCCCAGCTCACGGCCGAGAAGTTCACGTTCGCCGACGGCGTCGCGACGTTCCGCAGCGGCGACCTCGCGCGGCTCGATCCGCAGGGCCGACTCGAGTTCGTCGGCCGCAAGGATGGCCGCCTGAAGATCCGCGGCCACCGGATCGAGCCGTCGGAGGTGGAAGCGGCCCTGCGGCGGCAGCCCGGAATCGTGGACGCAGTCGTCGGCGACCGTACCCGCGACGACGGCGAGCCGCAGTTGGTCGCCTGGGTCACCCGCGACCATGGCCGGCACGTCTCCGCAGCCGACCTGCGTGCGGCGCTCCGGGAGGTTCTGCCCACCCAGGCGATCCCCGCAGAGTTCGTGTATCTCGACCGGTTCCCGATCACGCCGAGCGGGAAGATCGACCGGGCGTGGCTGCGCGCGTCGGGCGGCGATCGATCGGCCTTGCCAGCCGGCGACACCGAAGCCCCGCTTACGCCCACGGAGACGCTGCTTGCACGGATCTGGGCCCGCACCTTCCGGCGGACCGTGATCGGCCGCGACGCCGACTTCTACGATCTCGGCGGCGACTCACTCGTCGCGGCTGCCATCGCGGCGCACGTCCATGCAGAGTGGGGCGTGGAGATGCCGCTCAGCCTGTTTCAGGAGCGGCCGACCCTGAAGGATCTGGCCGAGGCGATCGATTCCTGCCGGCCGATCGGGCCGCCCGACGCGCTACCGATAGCTGACCGCAGCGGGCCGGTGCCCCTGTCATTCGGCCAGGAACTGATCTGGAGCGTGTCGCAGACGCCCGCCGGGCTGGCCGCTTACACGATGGCAAATACCTTGCGGCTCTCTGGTCCGGCGGACGTCGCTGCGCTGCGCGACAGCATGGCGACGCTCGTGGCTCGCCACGAAATCCTGCGGACCACGTTTCACGCACGGGACGGCGGTCCGGTGGCAGTCATTCATCCGTCGGCAGACGTGGCGATCGAGATCCTCGATTTTGCAGATCGACCCGACCCTGAGCAGGCGGCCCGTGAACTCCTGAATGCTGCGCTGCGGGCCGAGCCCTTCGATCTGGGGCGGCTTCCGCTGATGCGGTTCTGGCTGATCCGGCTGAGGAACGAGGAACACTGGTTGCTCCGCGCCCATCACCACATCCTTTCCGATGCCTGGTCGTGGAAGGTGTATCTCGACGAATTCGCCGTCCTCTACGAATCCGCAATCCACGGACGTACTGCCTCGCTGGACCCTGCCCCGCAGTACGCGGACTTCGCCGCCTGGCAGCGGCTGACCATGGACGTCGGTTCCACCGAGTTCCGTCGCGACGTCGCCTGGTGGGCGGGCCGATTGGGCAACCAGCCGCCAACGCTGCAACTGCCGTTCGAGCGGGACAAACCGTGCGCGGATGCGAAGCCCGATGAGGGCGTGATCTGGTGGGGCATGGCGGCGGATGTCTCGGCCCAACTCGACCGGATCGCGGCCCGCCACAATGCGACCGCGTTCATCGCCAGGCTCGCGGTCTTCGCGGTCGCTCTGTTCGAGGCGACCGGCCAACGCGATCTCGTGATCGGCACCTATGCCACGGGCCGCAGC
The DNA here is from genome assembly GCA_964581215.1 of uncultured Chitinophagaceae bacterium. Taxonomy (GTDB): domain Bacteria; phylum Planctomycetota; class Planctomycetia; order Pirellulales; family UBA1268; genus CACORA01. The sequence continues at coordinate 2,256 of CAZONY010000294.1, forward strand.
CGGCTCGATCTGCAGGCCATGTTCGGCATGTTCGCCAACATGGTCACGCTGCGGCTCGTCGTGGATCCGGCGTGGACGTTCGCCCGGTGGCTCGAGGAGGTGGCTGGGACGGTGGCTGCGGCCAGCGCGCACGCCTGGATTCCCCATCAGTTGCTGTGCCAGGAACTGGCCGCGGCGGGCTCCCCGGCCCCGGAGATCCGGGCGATCTTCAGCGTCTCGGACCAGCACCAGCCGCGATCGTTCGGCGGCCTGGAACTGACGCAGGTCGAGCGGACCATGCGGGCGATGCCCTGGGGGTTCAGCATGAAGCTCGATCAGCACAACGAGGATCGCTGTCACACGTCGTTCGACGCCCGGCTCCACGATCCCCGGGGCGTGCGGGCGTTCGTCGACCGCTACCGGGAACTGCTCGGCATCTTCGCGTCCCACCCGGCACTTCCGCTGGCGGCCGCGTCGTCGATCTGCGGCCTGTGCCGGCGGGCCGCCTGAGGTGGATACGCGAGGAACGCTTTGATGCTCGTCTGGGTCGCCTCCTATCCGCGATCGGGCAATTCGTTCTTCCGCATCGCCCTGCACCGTCTCTACGGCCATCGTTCGGTTCGCGAGCAGACGCGGGGCGTCGAGCCACCAGGCGGGTGCGAACTCGCCTGCGACCTGTGGACGACGCTGACCGACCCGGAAATGGCTGGGGACGACGGGCTGTACTTCGTCAAGACGCACGAGATGCCCCACGAGTCATCGTGTCCTGCCATCTACCTGGTGCGCGATGGTCGCGATTCGCTCGTATCGTACGCCTGGTTCAGCCGCATTCGGCACCAGGGTTTGCAGCGCGAACAGATCACGCCCGATCTCTACCGCCGGGCGTTGCACGGCGTCATGCACGACACGCAGGGCGCGTATGGTGGCTGGAGTCACAACGTCCTCGCCTGGAGCGGGCGGCCAAACACGTGCGTGCTGAAGTTCGAGGAGTTGATCGCGGCTCCCGCGCGGTGCGTCGCCCGCCCGATGGAGAGCCTAACGCTGCCCGCCGAGTAGCGCCGGCCCCGCGTGCGGGTTGAGGAGAACGATTTACGGCCTGCGGTCGCAACGCCCGCTTGCTGGCGGGTACAGTAGGGTTTCGGAGAAACCCTCGCGATGCGCATCACCTACGCCTGCCCCGCCTGCGGCACGACTGTCACCCACGATCGCGTGGAGACGGTGCCGTCGCTCTCCTGCCCGAGCTGCCAGGCCGGGCTGACGATCCCCGCCGACGCCATCATCCGTGGCGACGCCGCCGGCGGCGGGCCGCTGCGATTGCGCCGCTGCCTCGTCTGCCCCAGCACGGAACTGTTTCGCCGCAAGAATTTCCCCCAGCGGC
>CAZONY010000295.1:0-3610 GCA_964581215.1 uncultured Chitinophagaceae bacterium
GGTCGCTTCGTCGCGTCACCGAGGGTCTCGGCGGCGAGCGACTGCAGGACTGTCGCTTCCGACTCCGGGAGAGCGGCGCGGAAGGGCACGTCCAGCGTCGCCGGCTTGTAGACGATGCCGTAGAGCACGAGCGCGGCGAGGTAGGATCCGGCAAGCGTCGGATGCGAATGATCGTTGCCATGCAGCCGCATCGGCATGGGAAGACCGGCGTTCCGCTCCCATGCGTCGCCGACCGGCGCCACGGTAGCGTTCGGCACGCGGTCGGCGAGTGCGGCATACCACTTGCGGTTCCGCGACTGCATCGCTGCCGCGTCCGCGCCGAGCGCCTCGGCCCGCTGGTCCACCCGCCAAAGGTCGGCATGCCTGGCCCACGTCTGATAGAGCACGATGCGGCCGCCGGGATTGCCCGCCTGAAACCGCCTGCAGAGGCCCGTACCGCCTTCGAGGAAGTCGCTGGCGATCCCCGCGTTGACCTCGGCCATCGCCGGCTCCTGGCTCTGCGCCTGGAGCACCATCACGTTCCAGTCCCCGGCGTCCACCAGCTTCAGCGTCTCCGGATCGCCAAGATGCTGCCTCAGGGTGCGGCCCCCGGGGGTGCGGGATTTCACCATGGGCCGCGGCTCGCCGGTACTGGCCACGATGTCGGAAAACAACCCCGGGAGGTTGTTTTGCGCCGTGTAACTGTTGCCGATGAATAGCACCCGCAGCGCCTCCGCCGCGAACACCGTGGTCGGGAAAAATGCCAGGGCAAGACACAGCAGCCGGATGAACACCCCCGACCTCCGGTGACGGGAAACTTTCGTTGCTCCCCGAAAATTGCACACGTCGAAGCTAGAGCGCATTCCGTTTATCTGTGGCGACGGTCTGACAGACTGAGAAAAGGTAGGCGGGAGGGTCGGCGAACGCTCGAGGAGCGTTGGGCGTATCCTCGCCCCGCGACAAGACTTTTGCCGCCCTCGAGCCGGCAAACACGTAGGTTGGGCGCGCTAGCGGTCACCGCGGCTGGGCTGACGCTTCCATTCGAGACCCTCACGGGCTTCGAGGGCTTCGAACCAGCCGGTCATCGCCTCGGAGAATTCCCGCTGCGCCACCATGCCGATCCGTCGCTGGTCGTCCTTCTCCGCAAGGAATTTGGTCCGCAGCTCCTCCTGCTCCGGGTCCCGCGACTGCCTGCGGATCGCGTAGCAGATCGTCTTGGGCTCGTTGAAGGCCACGGTGGCCTGCCCGGGCTCGAGCATGAACACCGCCTGCATCAGCGACTCGCCGGGCATGACGAGCCCCGCCGGATCGGAGAGGGTGGGGGGGGTGCCTTGCGGAAAGGATCCCTGAGTGAGCCAGGAGAAGGGACCGACCTGTTCCACTTCCAGGTTCTGCCCGCTGGGAAGACCATCCCGCAGCGACGGCTTGCCGGCCGCCTCCGCCACGATCGCCTCCGCCTTCTTGCGGGCCAGCGGCCGACCCGCGACGATCTTCCAGGCCTGCTCCACCTGGGGACGGGCGGCCTCGAAGGATGGCGTAAACTCCGGTTGATCCTCGATCTTCCAGGAGATGTAGCGGTCGCCCGCCACGTCCCGCGACGTCACGGGCCGCAACGACGGCGCTCCCTCACCATACATCTGCTCGACCCAGTTCCGTTGCCGGAAACCAAACCGGCTGGAGGTGTCCTGGATGAACTCGAAGCTCCGGCCGACACCCCCGGCCGCGACGGCCTGATCGAGCGTGACGAGCTCCGAATCGCCCGCCTCCAGCCCCTGGGCCTCGGCGATCCGGTCGAAGTCGGGGGCCTTCGGCGCCGGCCCCTTTTCCTGCCGTGCCTGCCAGAGGGCGAAGTCTTCGGCATAGGCCGTGAGATCCGCGGCCACCGCGGAGAAGATGGCGTCGATCGTGCGGTCGGCCTGCTCGGCGGCCAGCCGATCGCGAATCTCGTCCTTCACGGTTTCCAGCGGCTCGAATTTCGGCTCCTCGGCCGGTTTTTTCTCAGCCGGCTCGCCCTGGGCAGGCGGGGCCTCCGCGCGATTCTCCTCGGCGTTCGTGGACTCCTTCTCTTCGACGGCCGTCGGCTGCCTGAAGGCCACCTGCTGAAATCGTCCGCTGCGCGACACGCTCCCCTGCTGGCCCTGTTTCTCTTCACCCGACGCCGGCGCCGCGTCACCTGCTGCCGGCGGGTCGCCCTCCTTCGCAGGCGCCGTCTCGCCCGCAGACGGCTTCGTGTCGTCCGTCGCGGGCTGCGCTTCGTCGCCGGCGGTCTTCGGCCGCTCGCGAAACATCGTTGCCTTGTTCTTCTCGTAAAAGTCCGCGATCTGTTCATCGTTGATCGCTTCCTTCGCCTTCTCGACGAAGGCTCCCCGCCGGGCGACGAGATACTGGAACTTCACGCGATGCGGCTCGCGGAATCCGGGGTCTTCGCTGCGGGCTTCGGGCAGGTCGTCTTTGAAGCGGTCGAAGAACGTCCGCAACGCCTCCCCGGACGGCTCCCGCACGTCGCCGGCCACGCTCTCCACGACGACGGGCACCACTTCGACCGTCGCCCGCTCTTCGAGCCGCCGGAAGAAATCCCACCGCCAGCCGGGCGGGTCGCCCGAGAAGCCGGTCTGGAACAGCACGAGCATGTTGCGGGCGGCCAACTCGGTCCGCAGGGCGTCGAACACGTCCCGTTGCGAGACGGCCATCGGCCCCACCCGCAAACCGGCGATGATGTCGCGAAACTGCTCGGGCCGCACGAGGTTGTTGGTCCATTGGCCGAGGAAGTCGTTGATCGCATCGTCGCTGATGACGAGCCCGTCGGCGGCCGCCTGCCGGGCCAGCATCATCGACCGCACGACGTCCTCCTCGGACACCGGGAACAACGGCAACTGGGAGGGATCGCGACCGGCCGCCATGGCGCTCTCCGCGAGGAAGCGGTTCACGACCGTCCGCATGGCCACGCTGCGGTCGAGATCGCTCTCCCGCATCTCGCCCCCCTTCCACGCGACCACGACCGGGTCGCCCGCCGCCGTGCCGAAGCCCATCTGCAGGATGGGAGGCAAGACGAAGAACGCCAGCATCGCGAGGATGGCGACGAACACCAGGAGGGAACGCTGGTATTTGCGGAAGATGTCGAAGGAGCCGGCCATGGCACCGCCTGTTCACGCTGCTCGGACGGCAGAACCGCCGAGACTTGACAAAGAAAGACGGGGCAGGGTAACGCTGTCTGACCCGAGGCAGGTCGCCGATTGTAGCGCCATGGCCGTCGGCGCCAATCCCGATCCCGTCCGCCATCCTCCCTTCGCCTCTACCATTCCATGGCCAAAAAACCCCCCGCTCGCCGTAGTCAGACCAAAACCCGGGCGACGTCTGCGGCCCCCGTGCCCAAGGGGGACTACGAACTGGTCATCGTCGAGAGCCCGGCCAAGGCCAAGACGATCGAAAAGTACCTGGGGCCGGGATTCGTCGTGAAGGCATCGATCGGCCACATCCGCGACCTCCCCAGCCGGGCTCCACGGGGCTCCAAGCAGCCCGTGCCGGGTGTCGATCTCGACCACGATTTCGCTCCCACCTACGAGATCGACGAGGACAAGACAAAGACCGTTTCGGAGCTGCGACGGCTCGCCAAGGGCGCCCGCGACATCTG
>CAZONY010000296.1:0-3609 GCA_964581215.1 uncultured Chitinophagaceae bacterium
CAACTCAGAATGCCCTTCACCACATGGCCGTGCACATCGGTCAGCCGGAAATCCCGGCCCTGGAAGCGGTAGGTGAGCCGTTCGTGGTCGAGGCCCAGGCAGTGCAGGATCGTGGCCTGCAGGTCGTGCACGTGGACCTCGTCGCGGGCCACGTGGAAGCCGAGTTCGTCGGTCTCGCCGTAGGTGACGCCCCCCCTGATGCCGCCGCCGGCCAGCCACATCGTAAACGCATTGGGATGATGGTCGCGGCCCTGTGAGCGGCCGAGCACGGCGCTCGCCTCCACCATCGGCGTGCGGCCGAACTCGCCCCCCCACACCACCAGCGTCTCGTCGAGCAGGCCCCGACGCTTGAGGTCGAGCACGAGGGCGGCGGAACCGCGGTCGGTCTTGCGGCAATTGTCCTGCACGTTGCCGGCGACGCCCGAGTGCGCGTCCCAGCCCTCGTGATAGATCGTGATGAACCGCACGCCCCGCTCCACGAGCCGCCGCGCCACCAGGCAGGCGCGGGCGAAGCTCGCCTCCTCGGGCTTGCAGCCGTAGAGCGCGAGCGTCTCGGGCGTCTCGTCGGCCAGGTCCATGAGTTCGGGCGCCGAGGTCTGGAGGCGATGGGCCATCTCGTAGGCGGCGATCCGGGTCGCGATCTCGGGGGCGCCGTCGCGGGCCAGCCGCCGGCGGTTGAGCTCCGCCACGAGGTCGAGCGTGTCGGCCGCGAGCCGTCCGTCGGCCCCGGCGGGCGAATCCACGTTGAGGATCGGCGTGCCCGCGTTGCGGAACCGCGTGCCGGTGTAGACGCTCGGCAAGAAGCCGCTCGACCAGTTGGCCGCACCACCGCTGATCCCGCTGCCGGTGCTCATCACCACGAACGCGGGCAAATCGCGGCTCTCGCTACCCAGGCCGTAGGTCGCCCACGAGCCGATGCACGGCCGGCCGGGCTGCGCAAAGCCGCAGTTCATGAAAATCTGCGCGGGCGCGTGGTTGAACTGGTCGGTGCGGCAACTCCGCACGATGGCGATCTCGTCGGCCACCTGCGGCAGGTGCTCGAGCGCGTTCGACATCTCCGCCCCGCTCTGCCCGTGGCGGGCGAACGCGAACTGCGGGCCGAGCACCGCGGCGTCGGGCCGGATGAAGGCGTAGCGCTGGCCGCCGATCACCGAAGGCGGAATCGGCTTGCCGGCGATCTCCGCGAGCTTCGGCTTGTGGTCGAACATCTCCAGCTGGCTCGGCGCCCCCGCCATGAAGAGCTGGATCACGGCCTTCGCCCGGCCGGGGAAGTGCGGCGGCTTCGGCGTCAGCGGCGAAGGCGGCGCGGCGGCCCGGGCCACGCCGGGCAGCGACTCGGCCAGCAGGCCGGCCAGCGCGATCTTGCCGATGCCGAGGCCGCAGTCCTTGAAGAAGTGGCGGCGGGTGATGTCGAGGAGGCTCATGGCGTCACCGTTTCACGATCGTTTCGTCGAGGTTCATCACGGCCCGGGCGACGAGCATCCAGGCGGCCCGCTCCGCCGCGTCGGGCCCGTCGCCGCCGGCGAGCTGCGGCGCGTCGAGATCCCCGGCTGCCAGCCGCTGCCGCTGCACGGCCAGGAAGGCGGTGGTGGCGGCGGCTTCTTCGGCGTCGAATTCGCGCGACAAGACCCGGCGGGCGAGGTCGCGGAGCCGCGCGGTATCGTCGGGGCCGGCGGCCATCACCGCCCGGCCCAGGGCCTGCGCCACCTCCACGAACATCGGGTCGTTGAGGAGCGTCAGTGCCTGGAGCGCGGAGTTGGAAACATCCCGCCGCGGCACGCAGGACTCGCCGGTCGGTCCGTCGAACGTGGTCGTCATCGCGAACGGCGCCGTCCGCTTCTGATAGGTGTAGATGCTGCGGCGGTGCCGGTCCTCGCCGCCGCTGGCGGGCCAGCCCGGGTTGCCCCAGGCCACCTCGGTGACGCCCGCCGGCTGCGGCGGCCGCACGCCGGGCCCGTACATTTTCTTCGACAGGAGCCCGGCCGCTTCGAGCAGCGAGTCGCGGATCACCTCGGCCTCGAGCCGCACCCGCGGCCCGCGGGCCAGCAGCACGTTCTTCGGGTCGCCGTCAGCCAGAACCGACGGCACGGCCGACGACTGCTGGTAGGTGGCGCTCGTCACGATCAGCCGGTGGAGTTTCTTCACGGACCAGCCGAGATCCTCCGCGAACGTGGTGGCCAGCCAGTCGAGCAGCTCCGGATGGCTCGGTGGATCGCTCTGGTAGCCGAAGTCCTCGAGCGTGGCCACGAGGCCGCGGCCGAAGAAGGCCTGCCAGTGGCGGTTCACCGTGACGCGCGCCGTGAGCGGGTTGTCGGCCGACACGAGCCACTTCGCCAGGGCGAGGCGATTCGCCGGCGCCTCGGCCGGCAACTGGGGCAGGAACGCGGGCGTGGCCGGTCGCACCTCCTCCTTGGGCTGGGTGAACTCGCCTCGGTGCCGGCGGAACGTCGTCCGCGGGTTGTCGGCCGGCCGTTCCCGGAGCACGAGCGAGCGGGTTCCCTCGCGAAGCTTTTTCTCCAGCCCGCGAATGTGCTTCATCGGCTCCGCGAGTTCGGGAGCGCTTTCGAGAAACCGACGGAAGACGACGTCGCGCTCGGCCGCCGTCCACTCGGTGGCCGGCCTCGCAAGGATCGCCTCCTCGGCGGCGGTATGGCCACGGGCGGCCGCGTCGGCTGCATCGGCCACGGAGAGGCGGAAGCAGCCCAGCGGGCAGGCGAAGTGCCGCTCGAACCGGAGCGTCACCGCCAGCGACGTGCCGGCGGGCACCGGTTCGGCGAGCACGTAGACCGCGGCATGGGGGCGGCCCTGCTCGCCGTTGGTGCTCCAGCCGCTCGACATCTCGCCGTCGATCGTCGCGGCGGCGCCACTGTTGCCACCCGCCGACGCGTGGCCGGCGAACGACTCGGTGGCCGCGGCGATCGTCAGCCGCTCCGCGCCCGCCCGCACCTCGAATTCCGACAGGAAAAACTCCCCCTTCGACCCCTCGTACCAGCCCAGGCCGGGCCCGTGCCCCGGCAGGCTGTCGTCGGGCAGCACCTCCAGGCGGATCGCCCGCACCGGTGCCTCCGACGTCGGTAGGGCGAGCACCGAGCCATCGTCGCGTGCCACGAGGTGGGGCAGATTCGATGTCAGCGAACTTGGCCGCGCCACGCGCCACGCCACGGCCCGTGCCGATTCCTCGCGGCTCCACGCGTCGAAACGCTCCTCGAGCGGCCGCCACGCGGGCGTCTCGGCCGTCGCCTCCTTCCCGTCAGCCGCAGCCTCCTGAGTGTCGGCCGCGGGCGTCGGCGCCGAGGCGGGCGGCGCGGGCCACTGCCCCGGCAGCGCCTCCCAGGCCGCCTCGATCTGCCGCGCGACCTCCGCCCGTCGTCGGTCGAGATCCGGCCCCGGGATCACCCACTCCGGCTCGTCGGCGTTGTCGAGCAGCGCCATGAGCGCGAAGTAGTCGGTGTGGGTGAGCGGGTCAAACTTGTGCGTGTGGCACTGCGCGCAGGCGGTCGTCAGCCCGAGCCAGGTCGCGCCGGTCGTGCCCACCCGATCGACCATCGCGAGGTAGCGAAACTCGAGCGGGTCGATGCCCCCTTCCTCGTTGATCATCGTGTTGCGGTG
>CAZONY010000297.1:0-2598 GCA_964581215.1 uncultured Chitinophagaceae bacterium
TGGATCTTCCCGATGCTGCCGCAGCGGTTCGAGCAATCGAGCTGTCTGAAGTGCCATCACCAGGTGGTCGATCTGGAGCCGAGCGAGCGTTTCCCCGAGCCGCCGGCCGACAAGCTCGTGGAAGGCTACCACCTGATTCGCCAATACGGTTGTTACGGGTGTCACGAGATCAACGGGTGGGCCGGCCCCGACAAGCGAGTCGGCCCCGACATGCGGCTGTTGCCCAACTACCACGAAGTCGCGGCGGCGATCGGCGCCGACCCCGCCCTCGCCGACCTCGGGCCCACGATGGCCAAGTGGGTCGAGGACGTCCGCACGAGTCCGGACGGCCGCGAGTCTCGCGATCGGCTCCGCGATGCCGTCGAGCGCGATGCCGCGGCGGGCGACGAGGCCAAGCTCTCCCCGCGGTCGCATCAGTTGGCATCCCTGCTCAAGGATCCCGAGACGCCCGGCGCGTTTCCCAAGGTCGGTCCCAGCCTGCGGCATGTCGCGAGCAAGGTCGGCTTCGACTGGCTGTATGCGTGGCTCCGCAATCCGCAGGATTTCCGCCCATCCACGAAGATGCCGCGGTTCTTCGGCCTCTGGGAGCACCTCGAGGGCAAGGGGCTCGAGGAGTCCAAGCGATATGAGCCGCTCGAGATTCGCTCGATGGTTCATTACATGGTGGGATCGAGTCAGGCGTTCGAATACCTGGAGCCGTACGCCGGCATCACGGCCAAGGCGGATGCCGATCGCGGGAAGAAGGTGTTCGAGGTGCGGGGCTGTCTGGCCTGCCATCAGCATGGCGACTTCCCCGCGGCCACGAGCACGCACGGCCCGAACCTCTCGCGGATCGGAGCCAAGTTGGCGTCGCATCCGCGCGGCCGCGAATGGCTCTACAGCTGGCTGCGGGAACCGGCGAAGTATCACCCCAAGACGATCATGCCCAACGTGCTGCTGGAGCCGGTGACGCTCGCCGACGGCACGGTCAGCGACCCGGCAGCCGACGCCACCGAATACCTCATGCGGTCGACGGAGGGCTGGCAGGCGACCGACGTCCCCGGGGGGACGCTGACCGAGCAGGAGCGGAAGGCGCTGGACGAACTGGCGTTGATGTATCTGAAGGAACGGTTCACCGCGGTGCGCGCCGAGCAGGTGCTCCGGGACGGGATCGCCACCGATCAGCCGCGGATCGCCGGCGACGAGCGGATGCTCGTGGGGCTGTCTTCCGCCACCCGTGACGCGACGCTGCTCACGTATGTCGGCAAAAAGACGATCGCCAAGCTCGCCTGCTACTCCTGCCACGACATTCCCGGCTTCGAGGATGGCAAGCCGGCTGGGGCGGCGCTCGCCGACTGGGGCCGCAAGGATCCCTCGCGGATCGCCTTCGAGCAGGTGTCGCACTTCGTCATGCACCAGCTGGCCGGTCACGGTCACGGTCATGACGGAGCGGATGGCGCCCACGGCGGGCCGAAATCGGCCGAACTCGGTGCCGGAGAGCTGGCCTATGGGGCGGTCGGGCATGACGAGGCCCACGTCGATCCCGAAGCGGTCGATCCCGACACCGGGTTCTTTCTCCAGAAGCTGCTCGGCCACGAGCGGGAGGGCTTCCTCTGGCAGAAGCTGCGGGCGCCGCGGAGCTACGACTACAAGAAGGTCGAGAACAAGACCTACAACGAGCGGTATCGCATGCCGCAGTTCCCCTTCGATGCCAAGCAGCGCGAGGCGGTGATGACGTTCGTGCTCGGCCTCGTCGCCGAGCCGCCCGCGCCGCAGTTTGTCCACACGCCGTCGCCTCATGAGCAGGCCCGTCTCGACGGCCTCGTCGTGGCCGAGCAGTACAACTGCGGGGGCTGCCATGCCCTGCAGATGGATCGCTGGGACGTCCGGTACGTGCCCGGCTCGCTGGGCGAGGCCACCGAAACGGCCGACTATCCGTTCCTGTCTCCCCACTTCACGCCGCAGCAGGTGGCGAAGTCGTTGGAAACCGATCGTCAGGGCCGACGAAAGGCGACGATCGTGGGCATGCCCATGCTCGATCCGCAGACCGGCCGTCCGCAGCTCGTTGACGAAGATGGCGTGCCCGTCGAACCGGACGACGCGGAGGCGGTTCCGCATCGTCCCGTCATGCTCTGGCGCGACGTGCTGGTGGACGGTGAGCCACGGCTTGTCGGAGGCCAAAATCTGCTTGTGCCCGAGGATGCTGTGAGGGCCGGCACGCACTATCCCGCCCGGGGTGGCGACCTCGCCCGGATCCTTTTCCCGGCGGTGATCGCCGATGAAAAGGCGATCAATCCCAACGTCAAGCCTGACGACGCATGGGGCTGGCTGCCGCCGCCGCTGATGGGCGAGGGCAAGAAGGTGCAGTCGGGCTGGCTGCACCGGTTCCTCCTCAACCCCCACACGATCCGACCGGCGGCCGTGCTGCGGATGCCGCGGTTCAATCTGCAGTCGGCCGAGGCGTCGAAGCTCGTCAATTACTTCGCCGCCGTGGATGGAGCCGACTACCCCTACATCTACGATCCGCGGCTCGACGAAAGTTCGCTGACGGTCAAGGAGCAGGCCTATCCGGCCCACCTCAACGGGGCGATGACATTCGGGAAGCGCTCGGCCGATTCG
>CAZONY010000297.1:2608-3580 GCA_964581215.1 uncultured Chitinophagaceae bacterium
TGCCCATCTCCACGGGGCAATGAAGATCGTCACGAACAACAACTACTGCGTGAAGTGTCACCTCGTCGGGTCGTACGCGCCACCGGGCAACCCGAAGGCGCTCGCGCCCCAGCTGGAGGTGGTGCACGAGCGGCTGCGGCCGGGCTACGTGCACGATTGGATCGCCAACCCGAAGCGGTTCCTCCCCTACACGGGCATGCCGGTCAACATCCCGTACAACGCCCCCGTGAGCCAGGATCTCTACACGGGCACGAGCGAGCAGCAGGTGGACGCACTGACCGACCTGCTCATGCACTTCGACGCCTTCGCCAAGCGGCGGCTGTCGCTCGAGTCGTACCTTGGGCCGCTGGCCCCGCCGGCTCGACCCCCCCAGGCCGGGCAGCCGGCTTCGCCCGCCTCCGTTCCCGCCGCTGCGGCGGATCCGCGGCAGGGGGGCGCCCCGCCGGCCGCCGCCGATCGTCCGCAAAACTCCCGCGGGCCGGGGGTGGCGCTAAACTGATGGTAGGTTCGATCGAGTTCCGTTTTCCCAGCCCTGGAGGCCTGCCATGACCCGCTTCTCTCATCGACTCGCCCTGTCTGCCGTCGTCGTCGGCAGCCTTGCCGTTCCCGTTCGGGGCGAAGAGTGGGGCACGCTCAAGGGGAAGTTCGTGTTCGGCGGCTCAGCGCCGGCCGCAGCCGAACTCAAGGCCGACAAGGACGTGGAAGTATGCGGCAAGCACAAGCTCGTGGCCGAGGAGCTCCTCGTTGGCGCGGATGGCGGTGTGGCCAACGTGGTCGTGTACGTTCGCGACAAGAAGGTCAAGGTGCACCCCGATCTCGTGGCGTCGAAGAGCGAGAAGGTGGTGCTCGACAACAAGGATTGCCGGTTCGAGCCGCATGTCGCCGTCGTTCAGACGGGGCAGTCGCTCGTCCTCAAAAACTCCGATACGGTCGGCCACAACAGCAACGTGGCGACGCTGAAGAATCCCCCTT
>CAZONY010000298.1:0-3560 GCA_964581215.1 uncultured Chitinophagaceae bacterium
ATCTGGGGGGCCTGGGGCGGCAGGCCGCGATCGGTGAGCGCACCGACGCGAAGATCGGTGCCCGCTGCCTGCAGGTTGATTTCCAGGCCACGACCGACCGGGCGGAAGGTCGGACTCGAGCCCAGGCCATTCCAGGTGGTCAGGCCGGTCAGCACCTCCAGTTGCACGGTCGTGCCGAGGGGTGCGTTGGTCATCGAGATCGGGAGTTCGGTGCGGAATTCGCGGCCCGTCGGCGCGAGGTCGCGGGCCACGGCCCTGACGTCCGTCACCACCGCCTGCGTGTCGCCGAAGAGCGTGTCGGCGGAGGGGACGATGGTGGCGAGAAGCGTGGACGCCGAAGTCGCCGTTGAATTCGAACCCCGGGCCCCGCCGGCCGGCATGACGGGCTCGGTGCCCGCCACCCAGATCGCCGACGGCATGTCCACGGGGGGCAGCGGGATGATCGCCGAGGCAGACCCTGAATCGATTGCGAGGGCCAGACGCCGCTCCAGGCTCTCGAAGGCTACCGGTGCGATGCGTCGCCGCAGCGTGTTCCGCAGGCGTATGCGCGTCATGCTTGCGACTTTTTCTTCTTCACCTGCCCGCCTGTCGGGCTCGAGCCACCGGCGGTGAGGAAGAGCTTCACACCGCCGACGGCAGCGCCGTTCCTCGTCGCATTCGCCCCCCGGCCTGCCACGACGGCATTCGGCTGCCCGGCCCAGGTGGAGAACGCGAAGTCGTAGGTGCCCTTCTGCTGCTTTGTGCGCGGCGTCGATTGAATCGAGACCGCACCGATCGAGGTGCCGCGTGCCGACCGCGAGCCGATCGCCACGCTCCGCGTGATTCCCGGCAGCGACCCGACGGTGAAACTCCCCGCCTGGAGCAGGTTCGGAAGGCCGCCGTTGAGCGTGAGCATGCCGGCGACCGAAAGATTGCCGAGCGTGGCGAGCGCCCGGGTGGAGAGCGTCGCATCCCCGCCGACGGAAACCGCGCCCACCGCCTGTGCGGACGCCGCGGTCAGGGCCAGGTTGCCATCCACCGTGATGCTGCCGAACGTGCCGACGGTCGCGGTGAGCGACAGGTTCGCCTTGGCGATGCCTCCGGTGGCGTCCACCAGGATGTTCCCGACCGACGTTGCCGCAAGCGTGAGCGAGACCGTGGAACCGCTCGCGGCGTTCGGGAACGACAGCATGCCGATCGAACCCGGCGTGTCGAGCGTGAGGTCGACCGGGCCCGTGCCGGACAGGGTCAGCGGGCCGATCGAGTCGGCGTTGGCGGCCGCTGGGCCACGGGCCGCGGCGATTATCGGCTGGCCTGCCACGATGAACACGGCTCCCAGCGTCGGGCCCACGATCGTGATCGAGCCGATGCCGGTCGCGGCCACCCAGGTCGAGGTCAGGATCGCGTACCCGACGGCAGCCCCGCCCGGCACGGCGGCCTGCGCGTTGATGACCGTCACGTTGCCGATCGAGCCGGTCTTGGCGGTGAAGCTGCTCAGGGCGACCGCGTTGACGCCCTGCAGGGCGTCCGCGGCGAGCCGGACGTCGATGTTGCCGATGCTTGACCCAAGGAAGGCCGAGCTGGTGACGCCGCTGGCGTTGCGGCCCGGCACCCGCACGGTGATGTTGCCGATGGGACCGGGCAGCGTGGTCACGGCCGTGGCGAACCAGTCGAAGTCGGCGGTGAAGATCGAAGCCGTGATGCCGCTGCCGACCGAGTCGACCGTGATGTTGCCGATGCCCGCCGCGGCGATGAACGACGACGTGTTGATGCCGGCGGGCACGGCCGTGAAAAGGAGTGCCCGGCCCGTGTTCACCGTGATGTCGCCGATCGTCGAGGTGTAGAGGTTCTGGTCGAGGTCGGGCACGTCCGCCAGAAAGGTGCTCAGCGTGATGCCGCTCGCTCCGTTCGTGGTCACCGTCACGTCGCCGATCGATCCGGCGGCGCCGGCCAGGAAGGTGGTGGTCTCGATGCCGGTGCCGAGGCCGGGCACCGACTGGCTGCGGTTGCGGACGAGGATGTCGCCGATCCCGCCCGTGTTGTCGAAGTTGCCCCGGCCGTCGTAGATCTCCGTCTTCGCCGTGAAGGTGGAGCCGAAGATGGCGTTGCCCCCCTCGACGGTCTGCACGTCGGCATACACGTCGCCGATGTTCGCGGCCGCGAACGAGCTGTCAACGATGCCGCTGGAATCTTCGAGGTTGCGTCCGGCGGCCACGACCGTGATGCCGGCGATGTTCCCCGCCGCGAGCCATGGCCGCAGCGAGCCGAGGGGTTGCGGCGTGTAATCGCCGTCGGAGTCGGCCGTGAATACCGACTCCACGATGCCGCCGGCTCCCTTGCTCGTGGCCGTGATCGGGCCGATGTCGCCGATCGCCGTGAAGGTCGAGCCGATGATGGCGTTCGAAAGCTTGTTCGTCCCCCCCGCAATCGCGGTGATGGCGCCAATATTGCCCTTCGGGTCGAATGATTCCACGTCCGGCGGCGGGTTCGCCGGATCGAGCAGGACGATCTTGCCGGGGGCGGTGAAGATCGCGTTTTCGATCGCGTTCCCCCCCTTGGACGCCTCCGCGGTGATCCCGGCGAAGTTGCCGCGGCTCTGGAACTCGCCGCCGAAGATCGCGGAGTTGTTGAAGGCCTTCACGGTCATCTGGCCGATGTCGCCGGAGGCCGTGATCTTGCCGTCCTGGATGCCGAAGCCTTCGAGCGACCGGACGTCGACCGAGATCGAGTCGATCGCACCGTTGAAGGTGCGGATCTCCCCCCCCACCATCCCGTTGCCTTCGGGGCCGCCGTGCACCGTCACGGCGATCGGTCCGATCGAGCCCGCGTGCACCTTCGTGTCGTTGAAGGCGTCCTGGCCATTGGCATTGGAAGAGAGCGTGATCCCGGCGATCCGGCCGTTGCCGATGTTTTCCTCGTCGAGGTCGGTCGCCTGGAACCGGCTGCCGACGACCCCGAAGCCGCTCTTGGCTCCGCCGCGGGCGACGATCTGCCCGATGCTGCCATAGTTGGCGTCGTACGACCCACCGAGGATTCCCGTGCCGTCCGTGACCGAGATGCCGACGATGTCGCCGATGCTGTTCATGGCCACGACGGTCACCTCGACGAGGCCGTCGAGCCAGCCGTCGCCGACGATGTCGCCGATCGAGCCATCGCGGTGCTCGGTCGTGATCAGCGTCGTGTCGATGCCGGCGGCCCCGGCCCCCCGGCCGTAGACGTCGCCGATGCCCCCCGCACCGCGGGAGACGAAGTTCGATGCGACGATGCCCGCGTTGATGATCTCGCCGTATTCGCCGTAGGAGATGCCGGTCACGCCGGCGATCCGGCCGCCCGCCTCGAGCTTCACCCGTTCGAGGCCGAAGCCCACGTGTGTGCGGCCGTCGATCACGCCGATATCGCCCGCGGCGACGATGCTCACGTTCTGGATGCCGAAGCCGGCGATGCTGCCGAAGGCGGTGACGTCGCCCACGTCGCCGCCGGCCACGATCGACGTGTCCTGGATGCTGCCATCGACGATACTGATCGCGCCGACGTTGCGGGCCCTGAAGAAGCCAAGCTCAATCCCGCCGACGCGGATGTCG
>CAZONY010000299.1:0-1406 GCA_964581215.1 uncultured Chitinophagaceae bacterium
TCCCTGCTGGCTGCGCTTCGCCATCCATGGCTTCGCTTGCCATCAAGGCCGGCTCCTGGGGCACGGGCAGCCCCTCGCTGAGTTCGCACCCCGCATGGCAAGCAGCGAAGCAGTGCGTGCCGACGAGGCGCAGGGGTCGGCGAAAGTCGAGGAGCATTGGGCGTATCCTCGCCCGCGACGCGGCTTTTGCCGCCCCGGAGCCGGTGATACACGCTAGCCCGATGCAGTCTAGCGACCGACCGGGGCGACGGGCCGGCGGGCCACCTCCGGCTCCGGGCTCTTCGCCATCGAGAAGCCGGCGACGGACCAGCCATCCGGCAGCGACTGCATGCCGATGCTGCCGGTGCCGAGGTAGCCGCGGATCACATCGAACTCGGGTAGCGTGCTGCCGTCGATCCGCTGCTCCCGCACGCTGCCTTCCTTGCCATCGCCGAGGATGCCGTTGAGCAGCTGGCCGAGCATGCTCTTCGATTTCGGCATCAGGCCCTGGCGAAGCATCTCATACGCCGGACGGATCGCCTCATCCTCCCGATTGAACGACCGCGCCGCGGCCTTGCCGGGGAGCAACCGCTGCAGCTCGGCGGCCGTGGCCGCGAAGTCGGGCGCCGACGCGAGCGACTCGGCTCCGCCCGACGTGGAGAGGACCCGCTCCAAGAAGTCACGATGGGACGCGATGATGAGATGGCCCTTGGCGACCGTCACTGCGGAATGGGGGAGCATCTTCTCCTCGCGCTCGCGCAGCCGCTGCCGACGCCGGCGGGCATCGCCACGATCATCCTCGTGGTCGGCATGGGCGACCGAGCCGCCGGGCGTCTCGATCTCGAGCTTCGGAATGTCCATCGAGTGGTCGACGAGCTCCCAGATCACGCTCCCGTTGAATTCCACCTGCCGCATGTCGGGCTCGGCGGCCATGATCTTGGCCACCGTCTGCGCGATCCTTTCGGAATCGATCGCCTCGATGGCGATCACCAGCCGCTCGCTCTCCACGTCGATCGGCTCGGCGTAGTCACCGATCACCGTGATCCGCTTGCCGAGGCAGGCTACGAGGTCCTTCTCGACGTCGATCTGGGGACCATCGGCTTCCTCCTTGAGCGTGGTGAGCACGTCTTCGAACACGGGCTCACCGACGATGTCGTCGACGAGCGGCCCGATCGACCGGAAGGCTGCCTGCAAATCCCACTGCAGCGACATCCAACTGGAGATGTCGCGCGGAGCCCACGCCGGGGGCGCGACCGACTCGGCATCCGGAAACTGCAGCAGGCGGGCCGCGCCGTCGAAGCGATCGATCGCAAACGGCTGCCGTCCGGGGAGCGGCGGCGCATAGACCATGGCATGATGCCGCATCTCGTACGGCCCGTCGTCGAACGCCAGAAAGCCACCGGCGCCCTTGATCGCATCGAAGCCCT
>CAZONY010000299.1:1416-3539 GCA_964581215.1 uncultured Chitinophagaceae bacterium
CGAGGATGGCCACGAAGTCCGGTCCCTTCCGCTTCTCCCGCGGTGGGTTCGTCACCTGATGCCCCTTGGCGAAACCGAGCGGATCGACATACCAGCGGAGAGGAGCGGCCGATGCGGCCACATGCCGGCCACACTGCTTGGCGACGGCCTCATAGCCGGGCAGCGAGGCCAAACTGTCGGCCCGCCCCTTGGCCAGCGTGGCAAGCACTTCGGCCACGCTGCCGGCGTTATCGCCCACGATCAGCGCCGACGGCCCGCGGGCGAACGCCACCTTCCGCTCCCGCACCGCGGCGGCATCCCGCGCGCCGTCATCGGCCGCAGGCGGCAGCTGATAAACCTGGACCTTGTCGGGAAGCCCCGCCACGGTGAGCCGGGCAGCCTTCTGCTCCACCAGCCGCGACTTGATCGTCTCCAGCAGGGCATCCGCCTCGGCGTCCCTGCCCGTCGTATCGACCAGCAGGACGGTGGCCAACATGCCCCCCTCGATCTCGATTGCCGCGGCGGCGATTTCACCCCCCGGCACCTTGTCGAGATCCTCGAGCGTGAGGCCGAGCTTGGCGAGCCGCTTGCTTCCGGACTGGGAAAGCTGCTTCCGCAAGCTCTCCACGAAGGGCTTCATCTTTGGATCGGCGATGAGCTGACCATACGTCGAGCGGTTGAAGGCGTCGCCGAAGCCGCGGCTATCCGGAACGCTCAGCCAGGCCTTGGTCGTGGCGGGGAAGATGGTCTCACTCGGGGGAAAGCTGCCGCCGTATGCCGCCACCGTGGCAAACGCCATCACCACCATGCCACAGCAGGCCAACACGCCCTTCGTCCATCCGGCGCCGGCGTGCCGACGATCCTTGTTCATGCCCTGCACAACAACACTCCTTGTCGAGGCGGCAAATTCCGCGTGACCACTTCCAGCGTTCTATCGAATCCTCCGCCCCCTTTTCTCGACACCGAATCGCGAAGATTGCCCATCTTCACGACTCGGCCGATTCGGCAGGGGCCGGCACGAACCGGGCAGTCTGGCAGGAACGGGCGGATTGCTCAACATCGGCTTGTCGTCGGCATTCAGCCGGGCGGGCGATCGCCGGCGGAAACCAGTGTTCCGACACCGTGGACCGTCGCGACGGGGAAGAGATGCACGGCAACGGCCACGCCGGCGAGAGCGACCGCAAACGCGGTCTCCCGGGAGACGCGCCGGCCCCGGCAGGCCATGCCGAGCAGCAGGATCGATGCGGAGGCCACGGCGATTCCCGCGGCGACGATGAGCGCGGGGAAGGGCCCCCCGGGCTGGCCGCCGGCCATGCCCGCCGCCACGACGGCCGGCCACGACAGCACCGCCGCGTGGCGGGCCACCGTCTCGATCGACGCGCGCTGGTCTTCGGCGGCTGGCAGCAGGGCCGCGGGGGCCGCGAGCGACACGATCCAGGCGACCCCCAGCCACGCCGCCCAGCCCGACCGCTCCGGATCCAAAAGCAGCCATGCGGCCATCGCCGCGAGCATGGTCAGCATGGCGATGCGCCCGAGCCGCCGGCGGATCGGCGTTCGCGACACGAGGCCGCCGACGAGGTCGCCGCCCCGCGGCAGCGGCGCCGGCGACGACCGGGCGATGCGCAGCCACAGAACCATCGCTGCGACGGCGACGCCCCAGGTCGCCAAGGCCATGGCGACCGAACCGGCGGCCGCCCCGGCCAGGAACGACGCAGTCGCCGCCACGAGAGCGAGGCTGGCGCCGTCGGCCGCGGGCAGTTCCTCCGCCCGCGCCCGGTGGAGCACGATGCCCGTCGCGATCACCACCGCGCACGCCGGCACGATCGCTTCGGCCCCGAAGCCGCCCATCACAAGCCAGCGGACAGCCGCCCCGGCGAATATGCCGGCCCCGGCCCATGCCATCCGTTCGGCCAGCCACTGGCCGTCGTCCGGCCCGGCAAAGGGGCGGGGCGCGTCGCCGGCCGCCGCGACGGTGGCCAGCGCCGCCATGGCCATGGCCTCGAGCGGCCCCGCCGCGCCACCGGCCGCGCACGCCACGGCCAGACCGATCCACGAGGCGGGCCGGCGGGCGTCGATGCGGAGGAGCAGCGGCCACATCGCCATGCCCGCCCGCACCGCCGACGCGCCCGTGGCCATCGGTCAGA
>CAZONY010000300.1:0-3539 GCA_964581215.1 uncultured Chitinophagaceae bacterium
CGCTCGCTCCGTCTCGGCGACGATCCGCGCCTGCTCCTCGGCATCGAGCGGCAGGGCCGTCGTGAACGTCGCCTCCCGTCGGCCTTCGCGATCGTTGGCGAGCCGTTCGGCAGCCTGAACGACGGCCGCGAGCAGGCCGAGGCGTCCGTGCCGGGCGAGCACATGCAGTGCATTGGTGGTCGTGGCCTGCATCCGTCCTCCGGCGAGCCGGTCGATGATGCGGCCCTTCGCCTCTGCCGGGATCTTCGGCGAGGAGAACACTGCGGTGGCCTCGGGCACCTTGGGCAGCACCTCGCGGGCCAGCAGGCCCAGCTCGGCCAGCACCTCACGGCGGCAGCCAGCGGCGTCGGCCGCATCGACGATCGCCTGACCGTAGATCTTCGCCACCCGATCGTCGGCGAGATTCACGTGGGAGGCGGCGGCGTTCGTGGAACTGGTCGGCATGGCTGGAGTGGCGGAGGTTGACGGGAAATCAGTTGACGCTGGGACGCTGGGAGAGGCTGGCCACCGATTCACGGACGAGCCGCGACTGCTCGTCCGGGCCGAGTTTGTCGCGAAGAAACTTGCCGGCGACCTCGACCGCGAGCTGGCCGGCCTTTTCCGCGATCTGCGCGAGGGCGTCGTCCTTGGCGAGCTGGATCTCGTGCTTCGCCCGGTGCTTCTCGTCGTCGGCCGCTTTACGGGCCTCGGCGACGATCGCCTGACGTGTGGCCTCGGCATCGCGACGGGCCTCCTCCAGCATGCCACGAACCTCCTCGGAGGCCTCCGCGAGCCGCCTCTCGTAGGAGGCGAGCATGCGTTTGGCCTCCTCGTTGGAGGCCTTCGTCTCGGCGATCTGGCGGGCGATGCCCTCCTCCCGCTTCTCGAGGCCCTGCATGATCGGCTTCCAGGCGAACTTCGTCAGCAGCCCGAGCAGCGCCAGGAAAACCACGAACGACCAGATCGCCAGATCGGTCTGCAGATAGGCCGGGCTCTCAAACGCCTCCTTCGTGGTCTCCGCGGGGATATTGTGGCCAATCTCCGGGCCGTGGCCATGCCCATGATCGTCGCTGGCGACCGCCGCCCTCGGCGACACCTGCGCTGGCAGCGGAACCACGCCCGAGGCAACGAACGTCGCGAGCAGGCAGACGGTGGAGGTGAACGGGGAACGAATCACGGCGAGGCTCCGAGTCGGTCGGACAAACGGGAATCGAGCAACGGCGAAAATCGGCAAACGGCCTGCGGCCGCAGGTCGTCGCAGGCCATCGACCGACACGACGGGGCGGGATCAGGACGATCTCCGCCCCGTGTGTCGAACGGGCGACGCGCCTGCGGCCGCGGTCGCACGACGCGGGTTCAGCCCTTCTGGGAGCAGATGAACAACGCGTAGAACGTGAAGCCTTCGATGAGGGCGGCGGCGATGATCATCGCGGTTTGGATGCTGCCGGCCACTTCCGGCTGGCGCGACATCCCCTCATAGGCGGCGGAGGCCAGCTTGCTGATGCCGTAGGCGGCGCCGATGACGACAAGCCCCACGCTGAACGCCGAGGTGAGGTCGATGAGCGACCGGCCCGCGGCGGCGGCCTCCTGGGCGCTGGCGATGTCGGCACAGACGAGAGTGACGGCGATGGCCGCGAGAGTGGCGAGCGTGCGGGACGAGAGCAGCGAACGGATCATCAATCGAACTCCTTGCGATACGAGGGACCGAACGGGTGTTCGGGGGAAACGGAAAATCGACACGAAATCGGGCAAGACGAGGCGGACAGCCTAATGCTGGTGCACCGCCGCGCCAATGAACAGGGCGGAAAGGAAGGTGAAAATGTAGGCCTGGAGGAAGGCGACGAAGAGCTCGAGAATGCTGAACAGCGTGCAGCTCACCACGCTGATCCCGGTGACCGTCGCCCAGAGGCCCATGGAGTAGCTCGCGGCGGCCGAAATCAGCCCCATGATGCCGAGCAGCACGAGGTGCCCGGCCACCATGTTGGCAAGCAGCCGCACTGCCAGGATGAGGTGCTTGATGCACAGGCCGAGCATCTCGATTGCGAAGATCATCGGCTTGAGAAGGATCGCCAGCGGCAACGGCAGATCCATCGAGGGAACTTGGTTGGTGAAGAATCCGACGAAGCCGAACTTCAGCATTCCGGCCACGACGACCGTGAGGAACGTGACGCCGGCGAGTGCGAGCGTCACCGAAAACGATGCCGTCGGCGAGCCCGCCCAGGGCACCATGCCGAGCAGGTTGCAGCCGAGCACGAAGAAGAACAGCGTGAGCAGAAGCGGCACGAATCGGTCGCCATCGTGCTCTTCGCGATGCACCACGATCGCGGGGCCGCCCGCTCCGGCGAGGGCCGCGGCCGTGTGCCCGTCGTGGTGGTCATGATGACCAATCTCGGCGTGCCCGTAGCCTTCGTGCCCGGCGTCGTCGTGATGGCCGTGATCGTGGCTGTCGATGGCCGGCCTGGCGATCTGGTCTCTCACGAAAAGGATCATGGACTCGAAGAGATTGGCGATCGCTCCCTTCGCAGGCGCGCCCGACTGGAGTCGCTTGGCCAGCCGCGTGAAGAGAAGCAGAAGCAGGCCGGCGAGCAGCAGTTCCAAGAGCATGTACTTGGAGAGGCAAAAGCCCGTCTTTTTCTCATACAGGCTGTCGAGCGTGCCGAACGGCTGCGGGATGAGGATCTTCCCGTCCATCGCCCTGTTGAACTCGCGGACATCCGTGATGTCGGGCCTTCCATCCCGCAGGAAACGCGGCACCTCGTCGAGCGTCTTCCAGTCCTGCCGCCACAACGCTTTCGGAACTTCGAAGAAGTAAGCGTCTTTGAGGTGGTAGATCGGATTGTGGTCGGCCATGGGTCCGGGGGGCTGCAAGAGCGAGATGGGCTGGTGACTTGGCGAGAGTGTGCGGTACGCGGATGGGATCGTCAATTCGCGATTTTTTCGCGGCCCGGACGGTGAAATCGAAGCGACCAGACGACGTTCAAAGCGACGTCCGCAGCGAGCATGAGCAGGTACAGTCCGATGAGCAGGCGATCGGCTCCCGCCTCCCCCGCGTCTCCGCCCTTCCCCTCCAGCCAGGCGAGGGCTGCCAAGGGGGGCGTGATCCGCAGAAAGACTCCGGCGAGCCCGCCGGCGACCGCGGCCGCCGGGGTCCGGTAGGGCCACCTCGAAGCCAGCCAGCCGCCCAGCGAGCCCCCGCCGCAGACTGCCGCCGCGAACGCGACGGCGTGCCGGTATGACCGGGTTCCGTCGCCCGTGGCGAGGGCTGCAACGGTGGCGAAGACGAGCACGGAGAGCAGGACAAGCCCCCCCGCCAGCATCCAACGCCACTGAGACCCGCGGGCGGAAGCCGTCATCGGGCTCGCCCCGCCGCCAACCGCACCAGCCAGGCGAGCCCGGCAACGAATCCGCCCACGAGGCCGGCGGGGCCGAGAAACGTCGTGCCGAGCCTGCGATCGAGCCAGCTGCCCGCCACGGTCGGCAGCATCATGGCCAGCCCGACGGCCGTGATGCGGGCGGCCCAGGCCATGGCTTCGCCCACGGGGGATCGGTGCGGCTTGCTC
>CAZONY010000301.1:0-3517 GCA_964581215.1 uncultured Chitinophagaceae bacterium
TCGGAGGTGTCTTCGATGGAGGCCTGGCGGGCCTGCTCCTCCACCGTCGTTTCGGTGAAGTCGATGGCGGTGTTGGTGAACTCCTGCAGGAGGGAGTCGCCGCTTTCGCCGTCGGTGAAGCCGTAATGGCGATTGATCGCCTCCACGATCTGGTCGCGCGGGGCGACGGCCAGGTCGATGTTGGAATTGAGGATGAAGCGGAGCTTTTCCTGGATGTCGCTGTCGGTGGGAACACTGGTCACGATCCGCAGCGAATCCCCTTCCCGCTCGATGGGAAAGATCGTGTTTTCGCGGGCCACGCTCTCGGGCAGACGATCGACCACCTCCTGCGGCACATCGAGCGCGGCGACCTCGACGAACGGGAGGCGGTGGGCCTTCGCGAGGGCCCGCATCACGGGCTCGCTCCGCGCGTAGCCGAGCCGGACGACCTCCTCGTGGAGCTTCTTGCCCGAGGAGGACGACGCCTTCACGGCATCCGCCAGCTGCTCATCGCTGAGGATGCCGTCGTCGAGGAGAATCGTGGAAAAGGTGTCGGCGACCATGCGCGAGTGTCGTGGGGCGGCTGGCCCGGGCCGTCAGGCCTGATTGTCTTCCAAAAACGTGTCCCCATGTTCATACCCGGGAGCGCACGTGCAGAGGAACACGAGCTCTTCCGGCCCGGTATTCTCGATCGTATGCCGGAGGCCGGGCGGGATGGCGATGGCGTCGCCGGGGCCGACGGGCCGCGTCTCGCGCCCGAGCGTCATCGCGGCGGTGCCGGAGAGGATGTAGTAGATCTCCTCGGTCACCTTGTGGTGGTGGGGGATCGTGGCTTTGCCCGGCGGCAGGCGGGCCTCGGCGAGGCTCTGGTTGCGGATCGCCGAATTGCGGTGGGCCATGAGTTCGCGGATCGTCGAGCCATCGACCGTGGTGAACGGGACGGCGGCGGCCTGATTGATGACATCCATACCCGTCAGAATAGCATGATGCGGAAGCCGACGCCCCATGTGGGGCGGGCTTCACTTTGCCAGGAAGTGCAAAACCGCGGGCGGGATCGGACGCGTCTGCCATCCCTCGCCGGGCAGCCCGGCTGCGTCGAACGTGTCGTCGCTCTCCACCACGATCGTGCTGCCCGCGGGAGCCGCCGCCATCACGGCCCGAATCAGGGCCATCAGTTCCTCGGTCCGCTCCGTGAAGAAGGCCCACGGAGGCGACACGAACACCAGCCACGGCGCCGCATCCGGCAGCGGCGGCATCTTTTTGCCCCACAGGAGCACGTCGCCCGAACGAACCTCAGCCTGGCCCTCCACACCGAGGCTGCGGGCCGAGCGGCGGATCGCATCGGCCGTGGGAAAATGCCGCTCGACGAACACCGCCCGGGCCGCCCCGCGGCTGATGGACTCGAAGCCCAAGGCCCCCGTGCCGGCGAAGAGATCGATCGCCACCGCCCCCCGCACCCGCGGCCCGAGGAGATCGAAGAGCGATTCGCGAACCCTGTCTTTCATGGGCCGCGTGCGGGCCGCCGGGGCGAAGGCGAGCGTGCGGCGGCGGAGGTCCCCGCCCACGATCCGCGGGGCACTGGCCGCCTCCTGCGGTTCGGAATCTTTGCGGCGTCGGCCCATTCGCGGATACTGTAGAGGAGGTCCGCCACCCTGTCTTGTCCCCTCCCGGAACTCCCCATGCCCATTCGCTTCACGCTCGCCATCGCGGTCGCTCTGCTGCCCACCGCCGCCCCCGGCGCCGCTCCGGATGCCGCCCAGTCGAAAGCCGAGTTCACGGCCGCCTTCAAGGAATTGCGCGATCTCGTCGCCGAACTCAGCACGCTGCAGGCCGATTACCAAAAGCCCGGCGCCGACAAGCCGGCCCTGGAGGCCCGCTACAAGGCGGCCGTGGCCAAGGCTCAGGCGGCCAACGACCGCGTGGAGCGTTCGGCGTTTGCTGCCATCGCCGCCGACCCGAAGGACGAATCCGCGCTCGATGTGTGCGGTTCGATGCTCGCGGCCGCGATCCAGCAGGACGACCCGACCTTCGTGCTGGAGCGGGCCAAGGAGCTCGATGCCAACGGCGTGAAGAATGCCGACTTCGCCATGATGGCCGCCGACGCCGCGATGAAGCTCTCCCAGCTCGACGAGGCCGACGCCTGGCTGAAAAAGGCCGAGGCCGCCGGCGTGGACAAGACCAAGCTGGCCACGCTCGCCTCCGCGATCGAGCATGATCGGACGAAGGTCGAAAAGGAGATGGCGCTGCGGAAGGCGGAGGCCAAGGCCGACGACCTGCCGCGGGTGAAGATCACGACGTCCAAGGGGGATGTCGTGGTGGAACTCTTCGAGAACGAGGCGCCCAACACGGTCGCCAACTTCGTCGAACTGGTCGAGAAGGGTTTCTACGACGGCACGCCGTTTCACCGCGTCATCGGCGGCTTCATGGCGCAGGGGGGCGACCCGACGGGCACGGGCACCGGCGGCCCGGGCCATGCGATCGCCTGCGAGTGCAACGCCCCGAACGCCCGCCAGCACTTCCTCGGCACGCTCTCGATGGCCCACGCCGGCAAGAACACGGGGGGCTCGCAGTTTTTCCTGACGTTCGTGCCGACGGAGCACCTCGACGGCAAGCACACCGTGTTTGGCCGTGTGATCGAGGGCTTCGACGTGCTGCCGAAGATCACCCGCACCGAGGGCGAGGCCGCCGGGGGCGAACGGGATAAAATCGTGAAGGCGACAGTGCTGCGAAAGAGGAACCATCCCTATGAAGCCCAGAAGCTTCCCGATCCCCGCGGCTGATCTGGGGCTGGCATCAGCCTGGCAATCCGTGCCCCATGGAGGGCAGGCTTCAGCCTGCCAATCAGACCGCATTCGCCCACTGGCCTCCGCGCTCCCTTCTCTTCTCTTCCTTCTCCTCCTCTTCGGAGCCCTGCCTGTGCGTGCCGACGAACCCGCAGCGCCGCAAAACCCCGCCACCGAGCGCCGCCTCACGGACGACGAGATCCCGCAGACCAACGCGGAATGGCAGGAGCGGCTCACCGCCGAGCAATTCGAGGTCACCCGCCGCAAGGGCACGGAGCGGGCCTTCACCGGCAAGTATTGGAACACCAAGACTGCGGGCACCTACCGCTGCATCTGCTGCGGCGAGCCGCTCTTTCAGTCGGGCCACAAGTTTGACAGTGGCTGCGGATGGCCGAGTTTCTTCGCCCCGATCGACGCCCAGGCGGGCAATGTGAAGGGCAAAGCGATCGCGGAACACGTCGATCGGTCGATGGCGATGGTTCCCGGCTTTGGCGTGCGGACGGAGGTGACCTGTCGCCGCTGCGGCGCCCACCTGGGCCACGTCTTCAACGACGGCCCGCCGCCGACGGGCCTGCGCTACTGCATCAACTCCGCGTCGATCACGCTCGACCCCGAGCCCAAAGAAGAGGGCAAGAAGTAAGCCCCCGGGCGGGCCAGGTCTCAGCCTGCCCGCGACCGTGCAGCCGGCGGAGGACAGGTTTCCGACCTGTCACCGCGCGGCGAGTTCCTGCGGATGTACGCTCGGGAGGTCGCTC
>CAZONY010000302.1:0-3515 GCA_964581215.1 uncultured Chitinophagaceae bacterium
CCTCCCCCGCGGTCCTGTGGGACCTCGACGGGACCCTGGTCGACAGCGGCGACGCGGTGGCCGAGAGCGACGAGGCGGACAATGCCTCAGGGCCCACGGTGGTCGGCGGTTAGGCGCCAGACGGCGAGGAGCTCGCCGTTGACGCGATCCCAGGCGATGGGGGTCCAGCCGGGGCCGAGGGCGGCGGCGGATCCGCGGGCCCGCTCGCTCAACACGACGTCGCCAGCGCCGCCGGGGCGCAGCCAGGCGTCCTCCCGCCGGCGCGCTGCCGACCCCCCGGCCGTGGCCCGCTCCAGGCGGCGTGCCGTGTTGTCCCAGCGGGGCATCACGCCGCGAAAAAAGGTGTACCGTTGCCGGGGCGCCATCGAGGCGTGCCGCACCGCCTCGCGATAGTCGTACACGTGTCCACGGAAACCGTCGTGGGCCTCGAAGCCCGGCTGCGCGGCGAGGTCGGCGGCGGGGATCTGCAGCGGCGGAAACTGGATCGCCGAGTCGAAGCCGAACCCCCGCGGGTCGTCGCGGTCGAAGCTCTGCACGGCGGCGAGATGAAGCCCTTCGAGACCATCCCGCGCGGCGATGTCGCGCCATCTGGCCGCGGTGGCCGCAGGGTCGTCCAGCAACGACGGTCGGTAGACCGCCAGCAGCGGCTTGCCCTCGACGCGGATGTATCGCGGATCGCGAAGCGCGGGGAGCAGGTCGCGGAGGAAGCGCTCGTCACCCTCGGGCGAGTGCCGCTGTTCGAGCAGGATCTCGCGGTCGAGGCCGTCCCACGTCCGCGTCCAGTTCTCGTTGGCCCAGCAGAAGCAAAACGGAAAGTCCGGCTTCCCGGAGCGGAGCATCCGATCGATCGGCTGCTCGAGAATCCGCCGGCCGTCGAACCAGTAGTAATAGAAACAGAATCCGTGGATGCCGTAGCGGGCGGCGACGGCGGCCTGCCGCTCCATCACGTCCGGATCGAGGAGGTCATAGTAGCCGACGTCATCGTGCGGCACGTGGGGTTGCTCGTGGCCTGTGTACATCGGGCGACCGCGTCGGACGTTGGTCCATTCCGTAAAGCCCTCGCCCCACCACCGATCGTTCTCCGCCACACGGTGGAACTGCGGCAGGTACATCGCGATCGCCCGCACGTCGCCCGGCTGGCGGTCGGGTTCGCCGGGGTGCCATGATCCGATCCCCCGGTCGTGTCGTGGGGGAAACCGTTGCAGCAACGCCTCGAGCCGCACGGGGTCGCGGGCGATCGGTCCGTACTCCGTGAGCAGGAAGTGCACGAATGGATTGACGCCCTCCGGCAGCGGTTCCGGGAGGGTGGTGACAAACGCGGGCAACGAGAATCGCGAACTCGGCTCGTGGCCCTGCCGCCAACCGCCGGCGAGGTAATGCGTGAGCGGGTCGGTCGCGGTCTCATCGAGATCCCGGACTTGGTCGCGATACCAGTCGCCGTCGAAGAGCGGATGCGGCTGTCGGCCCTCTTTCCAGCCATGCACCAGATAGTGGGTCAAGGGTTCGATCCCGGCGGCTGCGACGTAGGGGTGCTGATCAAGGTACCAGGCTCCGTCGAAGGCAGGATGTGGGGCACGCCCCTCTTTCCATCCGACGTGGAGATAGTGCCGCAGCGGCTCGATTCCCGCTGTTGCGACGTCCGAATTCGTCGCCAGATACCAGGCCGCGTCGAATGCCGGGTGTGGTGAGCGGCCTTCCCGCCAGCCGTGCTCGACGTAATGGGTCAGCGGATCGATGCGGGCGTGGGCGACGTCCGGATGCTCGGCGAGATACCAAGCCGCGTCGAACAGCGGGTGCGGGCTGTAGCCCTTCTTCCAGCCGCGGCGGCGGTGATACCACCAGGGGAAAGCCCGCACGTGCCACTTACGGCCGTATCGATGGACAAACCAGCGTCGGTCGAAATAGCGGCGCAACTTCCGCGCGATCATGGATGCCCTCCTGCCGACGGGCGGGAGACCGTCGGCGATCGGAGGGGAGATACGCGAGGCAAGGAAAGTCCACAAGACTAATTCACTCCGGTGGGTGGGTGGTTTGGGCAACCTCGGAAGCATCGCGATCCGGCCGCCGACTTTCGGCATTGCCTCAGCCGGTCAAGCATGGGAGGGTTCGGAATGCCTCCCGCGCTTGTGATCGTCGGCATGCACCGGTCGGCGACGTCCCTCGTGACGTCCATCCTGGGCTCCGCCGGACTGGCGATCGGCGACCGTCTCCTGGCCGGTGGCCTGGGCAATCCTGACGGCCACTTCGAGGATCTCGACTTCGTGTCGCTGCACGAGCGGATGCTGCGGGCGAATGGCCTGGGGAGCGAGGGCTACACGACGGTCGAGCGGATCGCCGTGCCGGCGGCGCTCGAGGCGGAGGCTCGGGCCATCATCGACTGCCGGCGGAACGCCGGGCAGGCCTGGGGCTGGAAGGATCCGCGGACGACGCTGTTCCTCGATTTCTGGCTGGCCATGCTGCCGGAGGCAGGGTTCCTGATGCTGATCCGCCCGCCATGGGAGGTCGTGGATTCGCTCTACCGCCGCGGTGACGAATCGTTTCACTTGCATCCCGCCTTCGCGATCGACGTCTGGGTGGCCTACAACCGACGGATCAGGGACTTCCTGCTCGCCCATCGCGACCGCTGCCTCGTCGTCGAATCGGGCCGGGCGGTGGCCGACGGTGCGGGGCTCGTCGCCGCCGTGCGGGATACGCTGGGCATACCCCTCGGCGAGCCCGAGCCACTCGCCAAGCCGCATCTCTTTCGCACGGCTGAAGGCTCCCGCCGCCGCGACCTGCTCGGCGCCGCATGCCCCGCGGCCATCGCTCTCCACGAAGAACTCCTCGCGCTCGCCTGGCGGTCCGGTGACCGGCCCCAACCGCCGATCGACACCACAATTTCCCTCCAACTGGCGATGGGCGAGTGGGCTCGAGCTGCCCGGGCCGAAGCCGCCGCTGCCGATCTGCGCCGAACGCTGGCCGCGGCATCCGCCGATCGCGATGCGGCTCGGCATGAGGTGGAGCAGTTTCGGGTCCGGGCGGAATCAGCCGCCGCATACCTTCATGCCTGCCTGGCCGCGGCCTGCAGCGAGCGCGAGAGGATTCGCGAGGAGCTCGACCAGGTGCGATCCGCCTGGTCGGTGCGACCCGTCGCCATGGCCATCGGGGAGTCGGACGCAGCGACACGAAAGTCCGTTCCGCAGAAGATCGTGAGAGAGTCGAGACGGCTCTGTCGGCAGGTCCGGGGGTGGGCGCGGTGGCTTGCCCCGAGCCGTCCTCATCGATCGTCCACGGACGAAACCACGCTGCGGGACGCAGCCTGATCGCACCGGAGCCTCGCGGGGAGAGCGTCGATGCACACGCGAAGGAAGGCGATGTCACCATCATGAAGATTCTCGTCACCGGCGGCGCCGGATTCATCGGGAGCCATATCGTCGATGCCCTGCTCGCGGCGGGGCACTCGGTTGCCGTGCTCGACGATCTCTCGAGCGGCGCGCGGGAGAATCTCCCGGCCGACGTGCCGCTGCATGTCTGCG
>CAZONY010000303.1:0-3514 GCA_964581215.1 uncultured Chitinophagaceae bacterium
TCTCGAAGGAGTCGGCGACGATGAGCGCCAGGTCGCCCGGCTCGCAGCCGAGCTTCGCCTTGAGCGGCTCGGCGATCGGACCCAGGTTCTTGGCGACCGGTCCGCTCCACGAGCCGTCTGGCTCGACCTTGAGCCACACCAGCCCCTTGGCGCCCCCCTCGACCGCGACGCCGGTCAGGTCGTCGAGATCCTTGCGGGAAAACCTCCCCGCCGCGCCCGGCACGCGGATGCCGCGGACGCGGCCGCCGCTCTCCACCGCCCCGCGGAACACGCGGAACTCGCTCTCGCCGGCGATCGCCGTGAGGTCGACGATCTCCAGGCCGAACCGCAGGTCGGGGGCGTCGTGGCCGAACCGTTCCATGCACTCGTCCCACGTCAGCCGCGGCAGCGGCAGCGGCACGTCGAGCCCGAGGATTTCGCGGGCCGTGCGTTTGACGAGCCCCTCGATCACGCCCATCACGTCGTCGGCCTCGACGAACGACATCTCCACGTCGAGCTGCGTGAACTCCGGCTGCCGGTCGGCCCGCAGGTCCTCGTCGCGGAAGCACTTGGCCACCTGCACGTAGCGGTCGAAGCCGGCGATCATCAGCAGCTGCTTGTAGAGCTGCGGCGACTGCGGCAGGGCGAAGAAGGAGCCGTGATCGAGCCGGCTGGGCACGAGATAGTCGCGGGCCCCCTCGGGCGTGCTGCGGCCGAGCATCGGCGTCTCCACGTCGATGAAGCCCTGCTCGGCGAAGTGGTCCCGCATGATCTTCACGATCCGGCTGCGGAGAAACATCTTGTCCTGCATCGCCGGGCGGCGGAGATCGAGCCAGCGGTGCGCGAGGCGCACCTCCTCGCCGGGCAGGTCGGTGGCCGTCGGGTGAAAGACGGGCGTTTCCGCCTCGTTGAGCACCTCCAGTGCGCCGATCGCCAGCTCGATCGCCCCGGTCGCCAGCTTGGGATTGTGGGTGCCCTCCGGCCGCATGCCGACGGTGCCGGTAACCTTCAGCACCCATTCCGGCCGCACCGTCTTGGCCACCGCCATCACCTCGGCGGGGCTGCCGGCGCCGGCCACCACCTGCGTGCGGCCCCACCGGTCGCGAAGGTCGATGAAGATCACGCCCTTGTGGTCGCGGATGCGGTCCACCCAGCCGCAGAGCGTGGCCGTGTGGCCGAGGTGGTCGGGGCGCAGTTCACCGCAGGTATGGGTTCGAAGCACGGCGTGAAACCTTTTCTATCTCGCCGCACCCTGGGCCACGCGTCCGCCGCGGTCGGCCCCGAACGAAAGCTCCAGCTGCGGGTCGGGCTCCTGGCCCGCCGACAGTTCGCGGAACAACAGGCTCGGCTGAATGTCACGGTTGTTTTGATACTTGTCGCTCGAGTATTCGGTGATCGAGCCGGTGATCTGGTGAAAGAAGATCTGGCAGATGGAGACGCCCGGGTAGATCTTCACCGGCTGCACGGCGAACATCTCGAGCGTCCAGTAGCCGCAGAAGCCGACATCGCCGAATCCGGCGGTGACGTGCACGAACAGACCCAGGCGGCCGACCGAACTGCGGCCCTCGATCATGGGCACGAGGTTGTGGGTCTCGGTGCGCTCGATGGTGCGGCCCAGGTAGAGCTGATTCGGGGTGAGGACGAGACCTTCTTCGGGGATCGTCACGCGGGTCACGCGGTTGCTCTTCCGCATGTCGAGCACCACCTCCTCGTAGACGAGCAGTTCGTCGTGGAGCGAGAGGTTGTAGCTGTTGGGATTGAGGTGCTTCTCGTCGAACGGGTCGATGACGATGTCGCTGCCGAGGCGCTGCCTGATCTCGTTTCCGGAGAGGATCATCGGAAGCTCCTGCGGCGTTCGTGGCGGGGCGGATCCAACGACCGCGGATTGTACGCTGTCGCGCGTCGGCTTCCCATGCCCCGGCCCGATGGCGCAGGTTTTTCCGCGGGTTTCCCCCAGGGCGGATCCGCCGAAGCGTTTTCCCGCGCTGCTTTCCCGGCTCAGTCGTGACGCAGCCCGCCCGCCCGGAAGACCGTGCGGCCTTCCTTGATCGTCTCGACGACGGCGATGTTCTTGATCGCCGTGGGCTCCACCTTCAATGGATTGCCGTCGAGGATCACGAGGTCGGCGAGCTTGCCGGGCTCGAGCGTGCCCTTCGTTTTCTCTTCCTTGAGTTGATAGGCCGCCGTCGCCGTCACGGCCCGCAGGGCGTCGTACGGCGACACCCGTTCGTCGGGCCCGACCACCGTGCCGCTCCCGGAGAGGCGGTTCACGCCGGCGTCCACGAGCGCGAGGATCGACGGCACGGGTGACACCGGCGCGTCGTGCGAGTAGGTGAAGGGCAGGCCCGCGCGGAGGAACGTCCGCGAGGCCATCGCCCCCGCCGACCGGCTCGGCCCCCAGAGCCGCACGACGGCGTCGCCGCCCGGGATGATGCCCGCCGTGAGGAAGCTCGGAATCGCGCCGCAGGACTTCATCTTCTCGATCTGGTCCGGCCGCAGCCACGTGGCATGCACGAACACGGGACGGTGGTCGTGCATGCCGTGCTTTTTCACCGCCTTGGCGATCGCGGCGAGCGCCTGGTCGGCGGCGGCGTCGCCGTTCATGTGCATGTGGATCTGGAGGTCCGTCGGCCAGTATTTCTCGAAGACCGCGTCGAGCACCTCGTCGGGGATCTGCCGGTAGCCCGCGAAGGCCCCGGTCTTGCCGGGCGGGTTTTGCGTGTAGGGCTGCGTGAACCAGGCCGTGTCGAGGCTGCCGTCGAGCCAGAACTTCACGCCCCCGAGCCGCACGCGGTTGACATAGCGCGTGTCGAGGTCGGGCCGCGCCGCGCGGAGCTTCTCCACGATGCCGCCGGCCTTCGGGTTGTATTGCGAGGCCACGGCGTAGGAGGCGGCGAGCGTGTCATCAAGCGCGGAATCCTTGGCTGCCACGTAGAGGTCGATCGGGAGCAGTTGCTCGTCGATCGCATTCGTCACGATGCCGATGTCGTCGTTTCCCAGGCCGAGGCCCGCCTCCATGGCCGTGGTCTGGCCGTGGCTGGCCCACACCTCCGCCGCCCCGGTGATCGCCCGGGCGGCGAGTTCACCGGTGAACGGCGGCCGCTTCGCCCGAACGGCGTTGAGCGCCGTCTCCTCCATCGGGCCGGCGAGCGATTTTCCATCGGCCGAGCGGGCGAACATGCCGCCGGTCGGATCGGGTGTGTCGGCTGTGATCCCGGCGGCCTTGAAGGCGGCGGCGTTGGCGGCGCCGAGGTGGCCCGACGAGTCAACCACCATCACCGGCCGGTCGGCCGAGATCCTGTCGAGTTCGTCGCTCGTGGGTGGCCGCCCCTCCTGCAGGCCGCGAGCCTGGTAGCCAAAGCCCACGATCCAGCCGCCGGCGGGCGTTCGCTCCGCCTGCTTCTGCATCCGCGCGACGAGGTCGGCGATGTCGGTGCAGCCGAAGAGGTTGGCATCGACGAGGTTCTTACCGAAGTAGATGAAGTGGCCGTGGGTGTCGATGAAGCCGGGCAGGAGCGTCTTGCCGCCGAGGTCG
>CAZONY010000304.1:0-1665 GCA_964581215.1 uncultured Chitinophagaceae bacterium
AGGCCCACGAGCCGGTCGCACGACGCGATCACCCCACCGCCCGACCGTACCTCAACGTGCAGCCGATACCGGTGCGGCAACTCGGGCGTCCAATACCCCGGTTCGGTGAGGATGCCACGAGCCAACGCCGACCCGTCGAAACGAGGACCGGGCCCCGGCCCGAGATCAGCCAGCGACGCGACCGTGGGGAGCGTGATCGCCAGCCGCGTCTCGGGCCCCGACAGCGTGCCCCCGATCGTCGCCGCCGTCTCTCCAGGCGGCAGCCCCGTGGCCCGCACGTAGACCTCCGCCCGCATGTCGTCGCAGCGGCCGAGGATGACGTCGATCCGCGCTCCCGCGCCGTCGGCCGCCATCACGCCCCCGCCTGCGGTCCGAACCGCCCGCGCGCCAGCTCGCCGAGGTGCTTGAGATCCAGCTTGCCCGTGCCCAGCACCGGAATCTCGTCGATGCGGGCGAACGCATCCGCCCCGGGAATCCACAGGTTGGGCAGGCCCCGGTCCGCCAGCCGACGGCACAGGGCTCGCGGGTCGGGAACGTCGCACACGTGAAACACCACGAGCCGCTCCCCCTTCGCCGGATCGGGCACCGCCGACACCACCGCCAGCATCTCGCCGTCGGTCGCGCCGAGTTCCTCGTTGATCGCCTCCTCCACGTTGAGGTGGGGTACCATCTCCCCGCCCACCTTCGAAAACCGGCTTTCGCGCCCGGTGATCGTGATGAAGCCGTCGTGATCGAGCATGGCGATGTCACCCGTGCAGTACCAGCCGTCGTGCACCGCCTTCGCCGTGAGGTCGGGTCGGTCGAGATAGCCCTGCATCACGTTCGGGCCGGCGACCCACAGCAGGCCCTCCCTGCCCACGGGCAGATCAACGCCCGTCTCGCGATCGGTGATCCGCGCCCGGCAGCCGAGGATCGGCAGGCCCACCGTGCCTTCGCGGGAGTCGGCCGGCCGCCCCGGCACGTGCCGCGCCGGCGGCACATTGGCCGCCACCAGGGGCGCGAGTTCCGTCGCCCCGTAGGCCTCGCTCGGCCGCACGCCGAATTTCTTCTCGAACGCATCCGCCACGTCCTTCGTGAGCTTCTCCGCGGCGCCGAACACCGCCTCGAGCGTGGAAAAATCCTCGGCCGGGGTGCGGCGGATGTAGATGCGGAGAAACGTGGGCGTGGCCATCAGGATCGTGGCATGGTGCTCGCGGGCGAGGCGGCCTACGGTCTGACCGTCGCGCGGGTCGGTGTGGTAGACGACGGCCGGCTCGAGCGTGAGCGGCGTCCAGAGCGTCGTCGTGTAGCCGTAGGAATGGAAGAAGGGCAGCACGCCGAGGGCGACGTCGGCGGCCGAAAGGTGCAGCATGTGGTCGATCGCCCGCACGTTGGAGCCGACGTGTTCCTGGGTGAGCACCACCCCCTTGGGATCCCCCGTCGAGCCCGACGTGAAGATGATCGTGAGGGCGTCGTCGGGACGGATGCGGTTCACTCCCAAGAGCGATTCCAGGAGCGGCAGCGGCAGGAGCCTGGCCTGCACGAAGGCGGCGATCTTCTGGGCGGTCGTCAGCTGCGTGCGGAGCGCCCCGGCATCGAGCAGCTTCTCGCCGACGTCGAGCTTCACCCGGGCCAGGAACGCCGGGCTCGAGATCACGTGCCGCAGGCCGGCCCGCCCGACGCACA
>CAZONY010000304.1:1675-3186 GCA_964581215.1 uncultured Chitinophagaceae bacterium
GCCTGCGAGGTGGTGGAGTTGAGGTTCACCGCCACGCGGCCCGAAACCGCGGGCGCGGCGTTCACGATCGCCCCACCGGCCGGCGGCGGCAGCAGCACGCCGACGTGTTTTTCCTCCGGGGCGAGCACTTTCTCCAGCACGGCCCGGGCGGCCAGGATCCGCAGCAGCAGGTCGCGGCCGGTGAGCCGCGTGCCGAGCGAATCGGCCATCTTCAGCCGCCCGCCCGCGCTTCGGAGCTGCCGCAGCATGCGGCGCGGAAGAACCAGCGGCTGTGCAGACGAGAAAGTCATGGCGATCGTCGCTCCCGGGCCGGGCCCCCTTCGCGTTGCCGCAAGGGAAGCAACCATTAGAATCGGGCCGCTCCCGACTGACCAGTTCGCCACCGCCCCGGACCGCCTCATGCCCCGCTACCAGCCCGCACGGATCGAGCCCAAGTGGCAGGCCTGGTGGGACGAGCATGGCACCTTCGCCTCCCCCCGGCTCCCGGCCGGCCGCAAGGCCTACGTCCTCGACATGTTTCCGTATCCCAGCGGCGACGGCCTCCACGTGGGCCATCCCGAGGGCTACACCGCCACCGACATCGTGGCCCGCTTCGAGCGGATGCGGGGCACGTCGGTGATGCATCCGATGGGGTTCGATGCCTTCGGCCTGCCCGCCGAGGAGCACGCCATCCGCACCGGCACGCCGCCGCGCGAGAGCACCAACCGCAACATCGACACCTTCCGCCGCCAGCTGAAGATGCTCGGCTTCAGCTACGACTGGAACCGCGAGCTGGCCACGACCGACCCCGGGTATGTCCGCTGGACACAGTGGATCTTCCTCGTGCTCTTCGACACCTGGTTCGACCCCGCGCGGCAGCAGGGCCGGCCAATCGGCGAACTGCCGATTCCACCGGACGTGGCGGCGCGAGGCGAGGCCGCCGTCGCCGCCTACCGCGACGAACACCGCCTGGCCTACCAGTCGGAGGCCCCGGTGAACTGGTGCCCGGCGCTGGGCACGGTGCTGGCCAACGAGGAGGTGATCGGGGGCGTGAGCGAGCGGGGCGGCCACCCGGTCGTCCGCCTCCCGCTGCGGCAATGGATGCTGCGGATCACCGCCTACGCCGACCGGTTGGAGAAGGAACTCGAGCAGGTCAACTGGCCGGCCAGCATCAAGAAGCTGCAGTGCGACTGGATCGGCCGCAGCACGGGCGCGGAGGTCGATTTCTTCATTCCGCCGGCCGGCGACGCGGCAGCCTTCGACGCCTGGAAACACGCCCGCGCCACCGAGGGCTTTCCCCCCAAGCCGGGCAGCGACGTGCTGCGGATCTACACGACCCGGCCCGACACGCTCTACGGCGTGACTTTCATGGTGATCGCCCCCGAGCATCCCCTGCTCGACACGCTCACCACGCCGGACCAGCGCGGGGCCGTCGCAGCCTATCGCGAGGCGGCCGCCCGCAAGAGCGACCTCGATCGCACCGACCTGGCCCGCGAGAAGACGGGGGTCTTCACCGGGGCGCACGTCATCCA
>CAZONY010000304.1:3196-3479 GCA_964581215.1 uncultured Chitinophagaceae bacterium
CACCGGCGCGATCATGAGCGTGCCCGCGCACGCCGACCGCGACTTCGAGTTTGCCAAGGCCTTCGGGATCGAGGTGGTCACCGTCATCGAGCCCCCGGACGCCGCGAGCCTGAAGCCGGGGGCGCTCTTCACGGGCGCCGGACGGGCCGTCGCCTCGGGGCCCTACACCGGCCTCGATACGCAGGCCTTCACCGCGCGGGTCGGCGGCGACCTCGAGCGGGCCGGCCTTGGCCGCCCCGCCGTGAATGACAAGCTCCGCGACTGGCTCTTCAGCCGGCAGCGG
>CAZONY010000305.1:0-3477 GCA_964581215.1 uncultured Chitinophagaceae bacterium
CATCCTGGATGAAGCTCGACGGCCGGCTCACGCAGGGTCAATTGGCGATCGCGCTGGCCCGCTCGGGCGACAAGCCGACGGCGCTGTCCGTGATCGACAGCCTCAAGCAGCGGGCGGTGGACGCGGACGTGAAACCGGGCGACGAGAAGGAGAGCTGGCAGGGGATGTGGTGGCGGGATCCGCACCCCGGCTGGTGGAGCTGGAACTACGCCCCGATCGCGTCGCAGGCGATCATGATCGAGGCCTTCGACGAGGTGGCCGGCGACAAGGACTCCGTCGAGGCCCTCAAGGTCTGGCTGCTCTCGCAGAAGCGGACAAGCCGCTGGAAGAACGGCCGCACCACGGCCGACGCCGTCGCGGCGCTCCTCGGCCGCGGCGACGACCTCTTGGGCTCGCAGGAACTCGTGACGGTGGACGTGGGGGGCGAACGGATCGACCCCGCGAAGGTCGAGGCCGGCACCGGCTTCTTCGAGGAGCGGTTCACGCGGCGTGAGATCACTCCTGCAATGGCCGCGATCACGGTCACGAAGCCCGACAAGGGACTGGCCTTCGGCGGCGTCCACTGGCAGTACCTCGACGACATCTCGAAGGTGCCGGCGGCGGGCCGCGAGGAACTCGCCATCGAAAAGCAGCTGTTCGTGAAGCGGATGACGAAGGCCGGTCCGGAACTCGTGCCGGTCACGGACGCCACCGGCGCCGAGCTCGGCGACGAGCTGGTCGTGCGGCTCGTGGTGACGAGCGACCGCGACTACGAGTTTTTGGAGCTGGCCGACCATCGGCCGAGCCTCACGGAACCGGTGGACGTGCTCTCAGGCTGGCGGTACGGAGACGGCGCGGCCTGGTACGTGGCGATCCGCGACGCCTCCACGCAGCTGTTCTTCGAGCGGCTGCCGCGGGGCACGCACGTCTTCGAGTATTCGCTGCGGGCGGCCCACCGGGGCACGGCCTCGAGCGGCTTCGCGCGGATCCAGAGCCGCTACGCCCCCGAGTTCAACGCCCACTCGGCGAGCGTGAACGTCGAGGTGAAGTAGCGGCGGCGACGTTCGTCGCATCGCCATCGTCGCCGACCCCACGCCGATCCGCAGATCGTCACGTACCTGGGCGAGCCACTCGCGCCTGCTCGTGGCCCGCCCGCTGGCTGTCGGTTATGGCAGTGCCGTTGACAGTCACGTCGGCGCGGCCTATCCACTCCCTCAGGCCGTCAACCACGTCGCCCATCGCAGGGGCCGACCCCGGCCTGGCCGACCAGGAGCCATTGCCATGCAGTGCCACAAGGTGGATTACGAGATCCTCGGGTCCGAAATGCAGATCGTCGAGGTCGAGCTCGACCCGGGCGAGACAGTCGTGGCCGAGGCAGGCGCCATGAACTACATGGAGGACGGGATCGAGTTCACGGCCAAGATGGGCGACGGCTCGGAACCGGAGCAGGGCTTCTTCGGCAGGCTCGCGAGCGCCGGCAAGCGGGCGCTGACGGGTGAATCGATCTTTCTCACGCATTTCACGAACCACGCCTCAAGCAAACGCCGGGTGGCCTTCGCCGCCCCATATCCGGGTAAAATTCTGGCCCTCGACCTCGCCAAGATCGGCGGCGGCCTGACCTGTCAGAAGGATTCGTTCCTCTGCGCGGCGCTCGGCACCAAACTCGGGATCGCGTTCCAAAAGCGACTCGGCGCCGGCTTCTTCGGCGGCGAGGGGTTCATCCTCGAGAAGCTCGAGGGAGACGGCATGGCGTTCATTCACGCCGGTGGCCACGTGATCAAGAAGCAGCTCAAAGGGGAGAGCCTGCGGGTCGACACCGGCTGCGTCGTGGCCTTCACGCAGGGCATCGAGTTCGATATCGAGCGGGCCGGGGGGCTGAAGTCGATGATCTTAGGTGGCGAGGGAATGTTTCTCGCGACGCTGCGAGGCACCGGCACCGTCCTACTTCAGAGCCTCCCGTTCTCGCGGCTGGCCGCCGAAGTGGTGGCCCACACAGGGATCGGGGCGAAGACTCACGACGAGGGGTCGGCGATCGGCGGGCTAGCTCGCATGTTCGAGTCGTCGTGAAAGAAAAGGAGCGTCTGGGATGGC
This sequence comes from uncultured Chitinophagaceae bacterium, assembly GCA_964581215.1. Classification (GTDB taxonomy): domain Bacteria; phylum Planctomycetota; class Planctomycetia; order Pirellulales; family UBA1268; genus CACORA01. The sequence continues at coordinate 2,071 of CAZONY010000305.1, forward strand.
ATCACAGCAGGGCGGCCCGATCGCGGGCCTCATCTTCGGCAGCTTGATGCTCGTCGGCGGCTACTTCCTGGCGGACCGGATTGGCAAGCCAATGCGCGCTCAGGCAGCGGCCAGTGTTGCGTGGCCCACCGCCGAAGGTCAGATCACCGTCTCGCGAGTCGAGCGGACGAACGAGGCGGGTAAGGGCAAGGCAAACTACACGGCCGTCATCACCTACCAATACTCGCTCGATGGCCAGACCTTCGAGGGCGATCGTGTCTGGTTCGGCGATGACTACTCGGTCAGTGATGAGTTTGCGTCCGCCTTCCGCGCGGCGGTGCGCCGCTATCCCGTGGGCCAGGCCGTGAAAGTCCACTACGATCCTGCCGAGCCGGGCGAGAGCGTGCTCGAGCCCGGGCCCACCTGGAGCGGATCGGCCCTGTACTTCGTCGGCCTGGTCCTGATGACGCTCGGCGGCATCATCCTCGTCTCGGCCTTGGGCACGCTCCTGTTCATGACGGCCGCGCTCGCCGCTGTGATTGGCGGCCTTGTTGGGGGTCGACGCGATCACACGAGTCAGTTCGGGCCGCGACTGGATGAGCCGGCGAGTGACTTCGATCGCCCTGCGCCTCGGCCCCTCGGCCGGCCTGATCCCGAGCAGACCGACGACGACGGGATCGAGATCATTTGACCGGGCTGTAGCTCAAATGGCCCGGCCGGGCCGGACGAGTTTGCCGCACCCGCGTCCACCGTCTCGTCCGATCTCGACCGTTATCAGGATGAGTGCTATCGCAGCGGCTACAGCCAGGTGGCCAAGGGCTGCGGCTGCGCGAGAATCCAGCGTCGCTCTCGCCCCCGAGTTCAACACTCCTCGGCCACCTTTTGGCGATGCGATACCTGACTTGATTCACGTCCCTTTGTACGGGAATAAAACCTGACGTCGGTAGTCGCGGTTCTTCGAAACGGCCGGATCCAGGAGATGGTAGATCGGTTGGAGAACGAGATCCGTGCCTTCCACCAAGAAATCACGGTCGCCGCGCCGGCTGAATCGGGCATCGGACTTCACGGTCACCGCGTTCGGCCCCGTGTGACCCAGCATCAGCGGGCCGAAATGGAAGGTGCGGTAGTCACCGCGGTCGGCACCGTTGACCCGGTTGACGGGCGCCTTCGCCGCGACGCCCTGCTCGAACGACAGTTCCACCACGTCCCCAGCCCGCCAGCGCCGCAAAACGTCGAGGAACCCACCGTGGCTGGTCACCGACAGCACCTGGCCATTGAGCCTGAGGACCGGGCGCTCGGCCCAGGAGGGTGTCAAAAGGCTCAGGGTCCGTGGCTCATCCCCTTGGGCGGCGGTTACCTCGAGCCGCACCTCACCCTGCCACGGATAGCCCGTCTTTTCGAGGAGCGTGAGCGATTGTTTCCCCCAGC
>CAZONY010000306.1:0-3466 GCA_964581215.1 uncultured Chitinophagaceae bacterium
CAGCACGAGATCGATCCGCTCGGCGAGCGGGAGCGGCGGAAGCGCGGCGGCGGGAAAGTGGTCGTGCGGCACGAGGTCGAGCCCCGCGATCTCCAGGCCCTGCGCGGCGGCCGCCTCGCCCACGAGATCCCGCGGCCGGCTGCCCGCGGGCCACGACCAGGCCTCCCGCGCTTCCAGGAGCCGCCGCTGCGGTGCGGGGAGCCGCGCGAGCCGGTGGCGACGGGCCTGCTCGGCCGCCGCGGCCCTGGCCGCCGCCGCCGCCGGCGCGATCCGAAAATAGGCGTCGAGCCTCACCCCCTCCGCCGCGGCGACGGCAGCCGCGCTTGCGACCACGGCGTCGATCGCTTCGCCCGCGGCCGTCAGCGAGATCGGCGTCGTCGGATCGACGCGGCGGTCGATGATCACGGGCAGGCCGCCGAGCGCCGAAAGCCGGTCGGCGACATCCCGCAGGGGCTGCGCCGTCCAGGTGGCATGCACCGGCTCCGCGCCGCCGGCCGGCGGCGGGCCGCCCCACAAGGCACAGCAAGCCAGGCCGGCCACGGCCGCCCGGCGGATGCGCACGACGACATGACGGCTTCCCATCGCCACGGGTATTCTCCACGACGCGATCCCCCCGCAGCCTACGCCAGGGGAGCGGCGGGTTGAAAGCCGGAACGATCGATGCCGCCCGCCCGCGGGGCCCCGAGGGAGCAGATGCCATGACGCAGTCGTCCGCCAGGCCCCGGTGCGTGCTCGCCCTCGACCAGGGCACGACATCGAGCCGGGCGATCCTGTTCGACGCCCACGGCCGGCCGCTGGCCGTCGCCCAACGCGAGTTTCCCCAGCACGTGCGCGGGGCGGATGATGCCCGCGGGGCGGACGATGCCGGCACGGCGGGGCAGACCGACCGGTCGATCGTGGAGCACGACCCCGAGGACATCTGGTCGAGCCAGCTCGCCTGCGGCCGCGAGGTGCTCGCCAAGGCGGGCGTGGCCGCCGCCGACGTGGCCGCCGTGGGCGTCACCAACCAGCGCGAGACGACGATCCTCTGGGAGCGGAGCACCGGCCGGCCGGTGGCCCCGGCGATCGTCTGGCAGAGCCGCGTCTCGGCGCCGATCTGCGAGCGCATGAAGGCGGAGGGCGCCGAGCGCGAGGTGCGCGAGCGAACCGGCCTCGTGCTCGATCCCTACTTCTCGGCCACGAAGATCGTGCACCTGCTGGAGACGATCCCCGGCCTGCGGGAGCGGTGCCGCGCCGGCGAGATCCTCTTCGGCACGGTCGATTCGTTTCTCATCTGGCGGCTCACCGGCGGCCGCGTGCACGCCACCGACGTCACCAACGCCAGCCGCACGCTCCTCTTCGACATCCACCGCATGCAGTGGAGCGACGATCTCTGTCGGCTCTTCGACGTGCCCCGCGCGATCCTCCCCGAGGTGCGGCCGTCGAGCGGCGATTTCGGCGTGACCGATCCCCGGCTCCTGGGCGCGGCGATCCCGATCACCGGCTGCGCGGGCGATCAGCTCGCGGCGGCGTTCGGGCAGGGCTGCGTGGCCGCGGGGCAGGCGAAGAACACCTACGGCACGGGAGCCTTTCTGATCTTCGCCACGGGGGAACGGCCCGTGGCCAGCGGCAGCGGCCTGCTGACGACGCCCGGCTGCGGGCTCGGCGGCCCTCCCTCCTACTGCCTCGAGGGGGCCGTGTTCGTGGCCGGCGCGCTGGTCGGCTGGCTCCGCGACGGCCTCGGCATCATCGGCGGCTCGGGCGAGATCGAGCCACTGGCGCGGAGCGTCGCCGACACGGGGGGCGTGATGATCGTGCCCGCGCTCACCGGCCTCGGCACGCCCCACTGGGATCCCTTCGCCCGCGGGCTGATCATCGGCCTCTCGCGGGCCACGACCCGGGCGCACGTGGCCCGGGCCGCGCTCGAGGCGATCGCGCTTTCCGTGGCCGACCTGGTCGGCTGCATGGAGCGGGATGCCGGCACGCCCCTGGCGACGCTGCGGGTGGACGGCGGCGCCGCGGCCAACGATCTGCTCCTGCAGATGCAGGCCGACGTGCTCGGGATCCCCGTGGAGCGGCCCGCCGTGCTGGAAACGACGGCGCTGGGGGCGGCCCTGCTCGCGGGGCTCGCCACCGGCTTCTATGCCACCGCGACGAGCGTGGAGGAGGCCCGGCGGGTGGAGCGGCGATTTGAGCCGACGCTCGGCGAGGCGGGACGCCGACGGCTCCGCGACCGCTGGGCCGACGCCGTGACACGGTCCAAGGGCTGGGCCCGGCCGTGAGCCGCGGGCCTCAGCGACGAATCGTGCCGCTGGCCGACGCCGGGGTTTCGGCGATCGTGACCCGGGAGACATAGCGCTCCGGGTTGGCCGAGAACGCCGTCATCGTCTCCGGCGACGAGAAGAGATACATCCGCGCCAGGTAGGTCACTCCGTAGCGACGCTGGCCCGGCACCGACTTGCCCGAGTCGAACGCGGCGACCGGATCATCGCCCGAGAGTGCGGGCGCGTAGCGATCGGGATCGGAGAGGAAGGCCCGCTGCTGCGGCTCGCCGGCGAAGAGATACGTGCGGCCGCGGTGCCGGACGCCCCACTGGGCGCGTCCCTCCACCCACTTCCCCTTCTCGGCGAGCGTCACTGGGCAATAGCCCTCCAGACCCAGGGGCATCGTGCCGTAGGGATCGCTCGCGCCCTGGGCCGGCACCGGCGGAGGATCGGTCGGCTTGGCCTTCTCCACCTCGGGCGCCGCCGAGAAAAAGCGAAACGGCTTTTGGAGAGCGGCAAAAAACGCATTTTGCGTTGCCGGCTTCGCTTCCGGAGCAGCCGCCGGAGGCTGTGGTGCGGCCGGAGGCAGCGGCGTGCTGCCGTACGTCACGGCGCCCGGGAGCGTGGTCTGGGCGGACGCCTGTGGAGACGGCGGAGACGGCGGCGCGGCCGGAGTTGCCACGGGGGGCGGCGCGGCCGGAGCCGGAGCGGGCGCCGGTGACGCGGAGTCGGCGAGCCACGATGCCGGGGCCGCCGCGGGCGCCGGCTTCGAGACGGGAGATGGCTCGACGGTCGGCCTGGCCGCGGTGATCGGTGCCGACGGCGGCAGGGCGGGCGACGCCCCCCACGGCGCTCGGGGCGATTCCGTGGCGACGACATTCGGCGCCGGTTCGGCCGCCCACGTGTCTCGGCTCGATGGCAGGGCGGGCGCCGCAGCTGCAACTGGCGGCCGGGGCCAGGCCGGCGTCGGTGCAGGCTCCGTCGCTGCAGGCCCGGCGGTTGGCGGAGCGGGCGACGCCGCCGCGATCTGGGAGAAGGCTGACAACGACCGGGACGGCTCGGCGGCCTCCGCCAAGGTGGGCGGTGGAGAGACGGTGATAGGCGACTCGGCCGAGGGCGACGCCGGAGTGGCGGCGATGGGCGCCGCGGCCACGGTGACCGACGGCAGAGCAGGCGGCGGCTCGTGCGCGTGGAGCGCCGCGGCGGCTTCCTGGACCGCCTTC
>CAZONY010000307.1:0-3454 GCA_964581215.1 uncultured Chitinophagaceae bacterium
GAACGCCTCGCGTGGTCCGGTGAGCGTGCTCATCCCGCGGCGAGGCATCAGCGTGATCAGTGCGCCAGGTGGCCCTTTCTATGATCAGCACGCCGACACCGTGCTTTTTGGGGCGCTGGAAGGTGGCCTTCGGCCGGGCGTGCCCTGTACCGCGCTCGATTGCGAGATCAACGATCCGGCCTTCGCCCGGGCCTGTGTCGAGGCGTTGCTGCACAATATCCGCTGCGTTTCCCCCACGAGGTGATCCATGCCCCAGGTCAAGCACTACGGCGTGTTCCAGTTCAAGCCCGGGATCAGCCCCACGCAGATCGCCACCTGCTTTCGCGAGATGGCGGGCATGGTGGGGAAGATCCCCGGCCTCATCGACTTCCACCACGGCCCTTACGACAGCGGCGAGGGCATGAACGACGGCTTCACCCACGGCTTCATCATGACGTTTGCGAGCCCGCAGGCCCGCGACGAATATCTGCCACATCCTGAGCACGAGCGGGTGAAGGACATCGTCGTGCCGTGCCTCGCCCGCGTGATCGTGTTCGACTTCAACATGCCCGTCTGATCTGGAGCGAGTCTCATGCGCGGTGTTTGTCTTTTTCTTGCCGCCGCCGTCGGCGGCATGGTCCATGCCGCCGAGTCGCAGCCGCTTTTCGATGGCAAGTCCCTCGCGGGCTGGGACGTGCGGGCCGGTGAGGAGAAATGGTGGCAGGCCGCCGACGGAATGATCGTCGGCGGATCACTCGCGGAGAACGTGCCGCACAACACGTTTCTGGCCACGAAGGAGTCGTTTGCGAACTTCGAACTCAGGCTGAAGATTCGCATTTGCGGGGCCGGCGGCTTCATCAATTCCGGCATCCAGATTCGCAGCACGCGGCTGCCCGACTCGCACGAGATGAAGGGCTATCAGGTGGATGCCGGCCCCGGCTGGTGGGGCAAGCTCTACGACGAGTCGCGGCGCAACACCGTGATCGGGGAGCCCAAAGACGCGCAGCCGCTCGCCGCCGCGATCAAGGAAGGCGACTGGAACGACTTCCGGATCGTCGCCGATGGCCCGGCGATCCATTCGTGGATCAACGGCGTGGCCGCGCTCGACTACGTGGAGAAAGACTCCACGATCCCGCTCACGGGCCAGATCGGCCTGCAGGTGCACGGCGGCGGCAGGGCGCAGATCGAGATCAAGGACATCGTGATCGAGCGCCTGCCAGGGCCGCCTGCCGGCGCGCCGCAGCCGGCCCTCCCGGCTCCGGCGGAGCTGCTCGCCGCCGACGACGAAGCCCGGCACTTCTCGCTCGCAGAAGGCTTCACGGCGGAGCTCGTTGTCCAAGAAAGCACCGACGCCGCGAACCCCTATGGCAAGTTCGTGGCGCTGGCATTCGATGCCCACGGCCGGCTCTGGACCACGACGGCACTCGAATATCCCGTCGATGGCAACGAAAGCCCGCAGGCGGCCCAGAGGCTCTATGCAAAGGGCGGCCGCGACAAGGTGCTCGTGGTCGATGATCCGTGGGCCGCGAAGCCATCCCCCCCGCGAGTGTTTGCCGACGGGCTCGCGATTCCGCTCGGCGTGCTCCCCTATCGCGACGGGGCGATCGTGCCGTATGGCCCCGAGATTCGCTTCTACCGTGATGCCAATGGCGACGGTCGCGCCGATGGTCATGAGACCGTACTCGAGGGCTTCGGGGTGCAAGACTCGCACCTCTTCCCTCATCAGTTCACGCGGGCGCCGGGTGGCTGGATCCTGCTGGCGCAAGGCCTCTTCAACACGTCGCTTGTGAAGCGGCCTGGAGGACGGCCATTCGCCGATGGGACGACGGAGGTGCCTTTCCCGGAATGCAAGCTGGCCCGGATGCGGCCCGATGGATCGGCCTTCGAAAACCTCACCGGCGGCCCGAACAACATCTGGGGGCTGACGATCTCGCGCGACGGTGAGACCTGGCTGCAGGAAGCGAACGACATGGGATTCCCGATCGCTCCCTACGAGCCCGGCGCGCGATATCCCTCGCGCGAGAGCAATCGTCTCAAGCCGTATCAGCCGCTGATGCCGGCCCCGCTGGGACCGCCGCAGATGGGGGGCAGCGGCTTGAGCGGCCTGGCCCTCGCCGACGATCTCGACGGCTGGCCGGGGCCGTGGGGCGCGGGCAAGAATGCCGCGGCCGGCGAGCGGATTTTTTATCTCGCCAACCCGATCACGAACCGCATCCAGTCGATCGTCGCCACGCGGGCAGGCGATCGGTATGCCTACCGCAAGGGCCCCGACCTGCTCGTGAGCGGTGACAAGGCGTTTCGACCGGTCGCGATCCAGTTCGGCCCCGACGGCTGCCTCTACGTCGTGGATTGGTACAACACGATCATCTCCCACAACGAAGTGCCACGGAATCATCCCGATCGCGACAAGGTGCGCGGCCGGATCTGGCGGATTCGCCACGCCTCGCAGCCGCTGCGCGAGCCGGTGCGGATCGCAGAGTTGCCGACGGAAGACCTGCCGAAGCATCTGAATGCGCCGAATGGCCGGATCGCCGATCTGGCCTGGCAGGAGATCGTCGATCGCCAGGCGACGGCGCTCGTGCCCGCGCTCGACGCCCGCGCCCGCGATCAGGCGGCGCCGCTCGCCGCCCGGCTCGGCAGCCTGTGGGCGCTGGAAGGGCTCGCGGCGGTGCAGACGCCGCTTCTGGAGGCGTTGGTTGCCGACCCCGATGCACGGATGCGGCACGCGGCGATCCGCATCGCCGCCACCGTCGCATCGGAGACCGACTTCCGCCGTCTGGCCGCTCCCCTCATCGATGATCCCGCGCCGCGGGTGCGGGCGGCGCTCGGCGACGCGCTCCGCCGCATCGCGGTCACGGAGCCGGCCACGATCGGCCTCATCATGAGCCTCGGCCGGGAGCGGGTGCAGGGCGATCCGTGGCTGGCGTACGACCGCGACTTCGAGCGGTATCTCGCCCGCTGGGCCCTGGAGCAGCATCCCGCCGCGGTGGCAGCCTTTCTCGACTCACCGGCCGGTCGGACATTGCCCGCGGAGAACCGGATCCTGGCGGCACTCGCGCTCGAGCCCAGGGCCGCGGCCCTGGCGGTCGTGAAACTCCTGCCGGAGATTGCTCGGCCGCTCGATACGGAAGAGGTGCGCTCGCTCGCGGGGCAGGCCGACGTGCCAGACGTGGCCGCGGCCCTCGATCGCGCGGTCCATGATCAGGCGTCACGGGTGGCCATTCTCCGATCGCTCCTGGCCGCGCGGACGAGCCTCAAGAATCCTGGCATCGCACCGATCGTGGCGAAGGCCACGGCAGGCCTCTTTTCGGAAGGGATCAAGGGCCGCGATCTGGGGCTGGCGATCGAACTCGCCGGTGCGTTCAAACTCGAGGGCGTCGAGCCGCAGGTGGCCGCCGTGATCGCCGATCCGGCCGCCACGGCCGACCAGCGGCGGGCCGCTGTGCGCTGCCTGCGGGAGATCGGTGTCCTCACT
>CAZONY010000308.1:0-1273 GCA_964581215.1 uncultured Chitinophagaceae bacterium
GGCGATCGCCACCAGCTGCTGCTGGCCGCCGGAAAGCTCGCTCGGCAGGTTGGCGAGGCGATCCCCCAGGCCGAGTCGATCGAGCACGTCGGCCGCCACGTCCACTGCATGGGCCCGCCGCCATCCGGCGATGAGCAGCGGCACCGCCGCATTCTCGACCGCGGTGAGCGCCGGCAGCAGGTTGTAGGCCTGAAAGATGAAGCCGACGTGCTCGCGGCGAAACCGCACCTTGCGGCCGTTGCTCATGGCGACGAGATCGTGGCCGAGCACCCGCACCTCGCCGTCGGTTGGCTCGAGCGTGCCGGCGATGACCGAGACGAGCGTCGTCTTTCCGCAGCCGCTGGGGCCGACGAGCATCAGCATCTCGCCGTACGGCACGTCGAGATCGACGCCCCGGAGGGCCCTGGTGAGCGAACCGCCACTGCCGAACTCCTTCGTCACGCCGCGGACGCGAACGGCCATCCCGTCGTCATCTGCGCCGCCTTGGACGGAACGCCCGGCCATCGCTCAGCCTCCCCGAAACACGATGGCCGGATCGACGACGAGCACCTTCCGCACCGACAGCAGGCTCGCCAGCAGCACGATCACGAAGACGGCCGCCGCCGTGATCGCCAACACCTGCCAGGGCATGAAGAAGGAGAGGCGTGTTGCCGACCGCGACCAGAAGCCGAACAGCGCCGCCAGTCCGACGCCCACGCCGTAGCCGACCACGCCCACCTGGATCGCCTGGGAGAGCACCATCAGGAGGATCATCCAGTTGCTCGTGCCCATTGCCTTCAGCGCGCCGAACTGCCGGATATTCTCCACGGTGAAGAGATAGAACGTCTGGCCGGCGATGGCGGTGCCGACGAGGAATCCCAGGAACACCGTGATCCCGAAGTTCACCGGGATGCCGGTCTTTTTCAGGTAATAGATGATGGTCTTCCAGGTGAACTGCTGCTTGGTGAAGGCCTGCAGCCCCGTCCGCTCCGTGATCCGTCGGCAGACCTCCTCTTCCGAAACGCCCGGCTGCGCGTCGGCCAGCACGAAGGAGAGCACCTTCCGTTCCGGTGGCGCAAACCGCACGGCCTGGCTATACCGCGTGTAGATGATCGGAAAGCTCTGGAACGTGCGACTGGCCTTCGCCACTCCCACGATCACGGCCCGCCGGTCGTTCATCTCGAACGACCGGCCGAGCCGGAAGGGCTCCCCGGGCCAGATCCGCTTGTAGCCGGCGTCGTCGATGATCACGGCATCGGGCCGGCGGAGGTCGGCGATCGATCCCAACAACACT
>CAZONY010000308.1:1283-3453 GCA_964581215.1 uncultured Chitinophagaceae bacterium
GGTGCCCTCCTGGATCCGGGCCCGCCCCAGCCCCTTGTAGAACCGCACGGCCCAATCGACGCCCGGCACGCCCTTCACGCGGAAGAGTTCGGTGTCGGAGAGCGGCTTGATGTCGTCGACGAACTGCACGTTCTTGTCCATCACCCAGATATCGGGCCCGGCGGTGTCGTAGATCTGGCTGATGGTGAGCGACATGAGGCCGCAGAAGATCGACGCCTGCTGCGCGATCAGAAGCGCGGCGAAGACGACCCCAAAGACGATCCCCAGGTACTTGGCCCGGTTGCCGATCAGCATCTTCCACGCGATCCAAAGCATGCCGCTGACCACTCGCCGAGGGAGATTCGGAAAAATCGCGCCACACCGACCGTCGCCCAAAAGTTGCATTCGCGCAGACCGCATAGTACGGTCTCACGAGGTTTCTGCACCTGTCTTTTTCCCTTTGGACCGCCCGCCATGCACCTCTGGCCGTTCCCCCCCATCCGCTCGACAGCCGTCCAGCCGGCGGTTCGCCGCCGTCGCGGCAGATCCGGCCTCTCCCTCGACACGCTCGAGCGGCGGCAGATGCTCGCCATCACCCCCGGCACGCTCTACGGATCGACCCCGGCGACCTGGATCGACGCCGACGGCGATACCGTGACGGTGAGCGTCACGGGCACGCTCGCGGCAGGGGCGGGCTTCACGGTCGAACTGGCGGGCCTCGCCACCGACAACGCCGACGCCACCACGATCGATCTCACGGGCCTCACCGCGTTCAACGGCATCCAGATCGTCGTCACGCCCAACGAACTCGCCACGCAGCCCGGCACCGGGTTCGCCACGATGTTCTCGGCGGGCTATACGAACGTCTTCGAGATCACGAAGGCCAAAGCCGATACGACGATGACCGACCTGGGCGGCATCCAGCTCTCGGCGGCGATCGTCAACGCGACGAAGCTCGCCGGCGTGGGCATCGGCAACATCACGCTCGACGCCGGCCAGGCACCCTACGTCGACCGGATCAACACGCAGAACGCCAACCAGACGACCGGCGACTCGCTGATGTACAACCCGGTCACGGGCCTCATCCACCTGGGTGGCATCGTGGCGGCGAGCGTGGACGAGATCGTGATCGACGGCGCGATCAGCGCGAAGACCAACAACCCGCACGACCTCACCACCACCAACGACTTTCGCAGCGTGATCGAGGTCGAGGGCCGCATCGGCAGCATCGTCGGCCTGCGGAGCAACCTGCGGGCGAGCGTTCACGCCGACAGCATCGGCTCGATCCGCGTGGCTGCCATTTCCGGTGAGATCACGACCCGCAGCACCACCGAGGAGCTCGCCATCAACCTGCCGAGCGCCTTCAGCGGCTTCATCAACTCGGCCGGCCACCTCCACCTCGGCTTCCCGATGAGCGACGCCACGAAGATCACGGGGCAGATCAACGCCCTGGGCATCTCCGGCAACGTCAAGGAGACCTTCCGCACGGACCGACTCGTCGATCCGCTCTACATACCAGGCACGTTCGCGGGCTCGATCAGCCTCTCGGGCAACCCGGTCACCCAGAACGACAACGGCCACTTCCCCGACATCTTCGTCGATGGCCCCGCCCTGTTCGGCCTGCAGACTGACCACGGCGACATCGGCGACGTGAGTGCCGACTCCTTCGCCGCCACGTTCCTCGCGGAGGCCGACGCCGGCTCGATCGGCAACATTCAGGCGAGCCAGGGCGAGTTCGCCGGGCACCTCCGCGCCAAGAACGACATCGGCGACGTTCGCGCGCCGCTCGGCTTCCTCGGCTCCGCGGTCAGCTTCACGGGCAACGTCGGTGACGTCTACGCGGCCGTCGGTGGCTTCGCGGGCTACGTCCGCGCAGCGGGCGACGTGGGCGACATCCTCGTGTTCGACCAGATTACGGGGCTCGCGGAGAACCAGCTCGCGATCTCGGCGGGGGGCGACATCGGGTCCATCGAAACCATCGCCGGCGGCATCGAAGGGCTGATCCAGGCGGAGGGCTCGATCGGTACCGTCACGGCCGCGGGGAGCATGCTGGCCGGCCTGCTCGCCCGCTCGGGCAGCATCGGCGCCATCACGTCGCGGGCCGGCTTCTTGGAAGCCGTCTCGATCCAGGCGGGTACCGACATCGGCCCGCTCTCGCTCTACGCCGGCATGCTCGGCACGTCGATCGTCG
>CAZONY010000309.1:0-410 GCA_964581215.1 uncultured Chitinophagaceae bacterium
AGGAGGCACGTCATTGCTTTACGAATCACGCAAACCTCCGGGAAAAAAAGAAACCTCAGGGAAAGAACCGAGCAGGTTGTTTTCGAACGCGCCCGAACTTTCGGTCGGTCGAAGAGACCTTTCTCTTGCCACGACCGAAACGCTCGGCCGCCTGTTAAGATGGATAGATTACGTTGAGAAAACCGGCTTTCAAGCGGTCGGCACGGTTTTCCCCCCCGGTCTCCAGGCGGGCAACCCCTGGCGGCGGCTGCCCCCGGCACAAATGGTCTTTTTCAAGGCCTTTTTGCGGATTTCTGCCGGCGCCGAGACGCCGAGGCTCGGCGGGGGCAAAATCCGCCCGAACCCGTCCACGGTGGACAGGGAGTGCCGGAACTACCCGCCGCGGCCCGCCAGGGCCGTCCCCGCGAGCT
>CAZONY010000309.1:420-3445 GCA_964581215.1 uncultured Chitinophagaceae bacterium
CCCCGGCAAAAATAGTCTTTTTCACGGCCTTTGTGCGGATTCCTGCCGGCGACGAGGCCCGGCGGGGGCAAAATCCGCCAGAACCCGGCCACGGTGGACAGGGAGTGCGGGAACTACCCGCCGCGGCCAACCAGGGCCGTCCCCGCGACCTTTGACAGGAGCCACAAGGTGGCCAGCGGCAGCACGATCGTCGAAATCGTGAAGTAGATGGCGAGACTCACGATCGACTCGGTAACCCCGCCGAGCATGTCGTAGAGCCTTTTTGCCCGGTCCCCCACCGCGTTGACCGGGTTGTAGCGCTCATACCACGGCCTCCCGGCATCGGCCGCCTCGACCTGCTCGATGTTTGCCGTGGTTGTCTCGACCGTGGATGTCGCCTGCCGGTAGGTGTCCTCCAAGAACCGCTCCGCGACGAGGGCATCGATCCACGCGGCGGTCGGGATCGCCAGCCTCGCGAAGACGGCCAGTGCAAAGAGCCGCCGTCCCCAGCCCGCGAGCACGGCCTGCGTCGCGCCGCGAGCCGGTATCGCCAAGGCCAACACCGCCAGACCCGGCACGAACAGCCACCCGCCGAGCGACCTCCCCATCCGCATGCCAAGCTGCTGAACGCCCAACGCCGTCGTGCTCGTGAGGAGGAGCGACCCATACTGCTCCACGAGATCGTTGACCGGATCGAGCGCCTGCCCGATGCCGATGCTGCCCCCCGGCCCGAAGCTGAAACTGATCTCGGAACTCTGGGCCAGCGAGATCGCCGCGTCGAGGCCACGGGTCGCCGCCAGCGCGCCGAGCGCCCGCTTGAACGACGCATCGAGAGCGTCGCCCCCCGCCCGATCGATGGGTGGAGCCATGGCCAGCACCAACGCCGCCAGGCTCGCGAGGATCGCCAGCCGTGCCGTCGGCGCGCGCAGCCTGTCGGGCAGCCAGGTGAGCCACCGTCCCGACCACGCCATCGCCAGCATGCCGTCCGGATCGTCCATCGATCGCTCCTCAACCAAGGGAAGTTCCGTCAGGCTACCCGACGCGGAGCCGGCGATCACGACAGTGGCCCCATCCCCGCGGAGGAGGCCCGCCCCCGGGCTGTTCCTCGGGCCTGCTCGGCCGGGTACATTCATCGGCGTGAGGGCCTTGGGTCTCCCCGTCTATGTTTCCAGGAGTTCGAGCAATGACTCGGTTTTCTTGCTGGCTGGTCTGCGCCATGGTCTGCATCGCTCCCGGCATGGCAGCGGCCGACGTGTCGCTCAACAACATGTTCGGCAGCCACATGGTCCTGCAGCAGGGCATCAAGAACAAGGTCTGGGGCAAGGCCAATCCCGGCGAGCAGGTGACGGTCGCGCTGGCCGGACAGTCGCACGTCACCACCGCCGGGCCTGACGGGACCTGGCAGCTGTTCCTCGATCCCGTGAAGGAGTATGGCGGGCCGCACACGCTCACCGTAACCGGGAAGAACACCGTTACGTTCAACGACGTTCTCATCGGCGAGGTGTGGGTCTGCGCCGGGCAGTCGAACATGCAGTGGAGCATCAATCAGTCGAACGACCCCGACCTCGAAAAGGCGGCCGCGAAGTTCCCCGGGATTCGCTTCATCTCCGTCCCGCAGGTCGGCACGCAGGAGCCGCAGTGGAATTTCAACGGCACGTGGCAGGCCTGCTCACCGGAAACCGTCGGGGATTTCTCGGCCGTGGGCTATTGCTTCGGCCGGCAACTCCACCAGACACTCGGCGTGCCGGTGGGACTCATCGACAACGCCTGGGGAGGCAGCGCCGCCGACGCCTGGGTCAAGCGGGAGAAAATCGCCGCCCACCCCACGCTGAAGGTGATCCATGAACGTTGGGTCACGAAGGAGACGGAGAAGCCGGATGACGGCGCGATGAAGGGCAACGCCCGCCCCGGCAACATCCATGCCGGCGTGCTCACACCCTCGATCGGCTACGGCATCAAGGGAGCGATCTGGTATCAGGGCGAATCCAACGCCGGCCGTGCCTATCAATACCGCGAACTGTTCCCCTTCATGATCGCGTCGTGGCGTGAGGAGTGGGGGCTCGGCGACTTCCCCTTCTACTGGGTGCAGCTGGCTGACTACAAAGCCGAAAAACCGGAGCCGGCCGAGAGCGACTGGGCGGAGCTCCGCGAGGCCCAGACGATGACGATGAAGGCCCTGCCGAACACCGGCGAGGCGGTGATCATCGACATCGGTGAGGGGAAGGACATCCACCCGAAGAACAAGCAGGACGTCGCCAAGCGGCTGGCGCGGTGGGCGTTGGCGGAAACCTACAAAGTCCCGGGCATCGCCTGCCGCAGCCCGCTCTACAAAGCCATGGAGAAACAGGGCGCAAAGATCGTGCTCGCGTTCGACCACGTGGAGCCGAAGGCCGGCGGCTGGCGACCGTTCGACGTGAACGAGCCGATCGGGTTCACGATCGCCGGCGCCGACCGAAAGTTCGTGCCTGCCAAGGCCAAGATCATGCCCGACGGTCGGATCGAGGTGTGGAGCGACGCGGTCGCCGACCCCGTGGCCGTGCGCTACGCCTGGGCCGACAATCCGAAGTGCAACATGTACTCCGCCACAGGGCTTCCGCTCACGCCCTTCCGTACCGATGACTTCCCGGGCGTGACGGTCGATGCGAAGTAGGGCAGGCCTCAGCCTGCCGTGGCCTTGCCGTTCGCCGGCTTCGAGGGGTACCCTACCATCGTTCAAACGGGTGGCTCGGCTGCGATTCGATCCGCAACACGGAGGTGTGTGATGTCCGGTGGAAATCGGTACGGGACGTGGTTGGCCGTGGCTGGGCTCGTGGCCCTCGCGGTGGTGGGAACGATCGGTGACTTTTCCTCGCCCCCCAGCCGGCCGGCCGTCTCCATGACGCCGACACCGTCGCGGTCACCCGCCGGCCACCGGCCGGTGCGCCCCATCCCCGAGGTCATTTCCAAACCGAAGCCGTTCCGCGTGGCCGATTCGGCCGCCCCGGCCCCGCTGTCCATCGCACCGCAGCATGGGGTTTTTAATGATACGGCGACCACCGAGATGCCG
>CAZONY010000310.1:0-790 GCA_964581215.1 uncultured Chitinophagaceae bacterium
GAGCCCAGCCGGAGAGGCTGCGCAGGCTGCGCAGGTTTTTGCATCGAGGGGCGTGGCGCGGTGGTGAAAACAGGCGCTCGGCTGGCGTTGCCGCAGGATTCGGGTTTCGTTACAAACCGCGGTCCGATCAGCGGGTTTTCGGCCGGTAACGGCCGCCTGCTGGGCAACGCCAGGGGCCGACCGATGAGCAGTCGATTCTCCAATCGCCAGGCTGGAAAACGTCGCCGCGGTTCCTCCGAACGGGCTTCCGCCGCCGCTCCCGCGCGGTCCGTGCTGGCCGATTGGCTCGGCGGCGATCGGATGTTCTCGCCATTGGGATTCGAACCGGCCTATGACTACCCGCTGCTGGTCTGGCTGCCGAATCCTGAAGCCGGCCGTGGCTTCGAGCTCGGCCGCGTCATGAAGCGGGTCAGCCTCCGCAATTTCGTGGCCGTCGAGCCACACGTCGATGGGGATCCCTCGGATCACGACGCCCTCGAGGCTGCCGTGTGGCGCTCGATCGACCGGGTCTGCGACCGCATCGCCATCCATCCCGGCCGCATCTATCTCGTGGGTGATGGGGCGGGCGGTTCGGCCGCCTTCCGGATCGGCTGCCGTCATCCGCAGTCCTTCGGCGGTGCCATCTCTCTCGGTGGTCCGTTCCCGCTCGACGAAGGGCTTTTCGCCCGGCTCTCCCACATCCGCCGGCTGCCGATGCTGATGTGCTGCCACGCCACCGACTCCGCCGCCGCCGCCCGCCACACGGACCGCACGCTGCGGCTCTTCCATGCGGCCGGCGCCGCGCTCGCGA
>CAZONY010000310.1:800-3443 GCA_964581215.1 uncultured Chitinophagaceae bacterium
TGCGGATCTATCCCGGCCACGATCCCCTGTCAAAGACGATCCTCGGCGACGTCAACCGCTGGCTCATGGACGAGATCAGCGGGGCATCGTTGCCGATGCGCCCGGCCTGCACGGGATCGGGCTGACCGTCGCCGCCGCTCGCCCGGGCAAGGAAGCCAAGGAGAGAACGCCATGTCCCCGCCCCGCACCCTCCGTGGTGCCGATGCCTCCAGCCCGGTCCCCGACTCGGGGATTCCCCTCCGGACGCTGGTCCAGGAGATCGTCGGGCTCACCGCCACGACCATGCCTCCCCACGTGGCCGCCGACGCTCCGCTGATTCTCATCGACGTCGATCGCGGCCATGCCGTCGATGCCGATCCGGCGGCCGTGCGCCGCATTCTCGACGTGCTCGTTCGCGATGCGGTCGCCTCCGCGTCGGGGCCCGCCGCCGCCAGCGATGCCCCGCTGGTCCGCGAGGTGGTGATCACGAGCGTCCGTGGGCCGCGGAGCGTGGAGATCGAAATCGCCGATTCGGGCGCCGATTCGGGCGACACGATCGGCATGGCCACCGCCGCGGCGCGGACCCTCGTCCAGCGGCTCGGCGGCGAGCTTCGCGTCTATCACTGCCCCGAGGGTGGGCGGGCGGTGACGCTGGCGTTTCCGCGCCGTGACGCGGCCCGGCAGACCGCAGGAGCCGGCCTCCGCCAGGCCGCCTGAGCCGGCGCCGTCCCTGGCGTCATCCTCCATCCGAAAGCGGCGTGCATGGACGCACAGCATTTCTTTCCCGACCGCCCACGGCCGATGATCGCGCCCGCGCAGCTGATCGCGCTGGGCATCGTGGCCGCGTCGATCGGCTGGTCGGTATGGCTGCTCCGCGACCGGCCCGCGGCCGAGGAAGTGGAGCTGCTCTCGGGTACGCGGCTGCCTTCCTCGGAACTGGCGATCATCGAAGCCGCCTTCGACCGGGCCCAGCTCACCGACTACCGCTCCGAAGATGGCCGGGTGTGGGTGCCGCGGTCTCGGCAGAGCGCCTTCATGCGGGCGCTCGTCGATGCCGAGGCGCTGCCGCGGGAATTCGGCGGCAGCCTGCGGCGGGCGCTCGAGAACAACAGCCCCTGGCAGAGCAAGGCGGTGCAGGCGGAGATGCTCCGGGTGGCCACGCAGGACGAGCTCGCCCTCGTCATCTGCTCGATGCCGGGCATCGAGCGGGCGGCCGTGCTCTATGACATCGACGATCAGGCCGGCGGCGGGCTCCAGAGCAGCCCGGTGAAGACCGCCAGCGTGAGCATTCGCACGCAGGCCGACGTGGAGCTCGATCCCGCGCGGGTCGAGGCGATTCGCGTGCTCGTCGCCTCGTCGATCGCCGGCCTGGCCCCCGACCGCGTGGCGGTGACCGACCTCCGCAACGGCCGCGTGCACGCCGGGCCGCTCGAGAGCGCCCGGGACCTCGCCGCGGTCGATCCCGAATTGGCCCGTCGCGCGGCCCATGAAAACCACATCGCCGCGAAGGTGCGGCGTGCCCTCGCGTCGGTGAAGGGGGCCACCATCGACGTGGCGGTGGAGTTCGTGCCCACCGTCGATCACGCACCGGTTCCACCGGCGCCGCTGCCGCCTGAGCCTCCGGCGGACGCGCAGCCCGTCGCCGCGGCCAACGCGCCGGCGGAGGTCACGACCGACCGGCCGGCCGCGGCCACCGAGCCCCCGGCCCCGCGCGCGGCCCTGCTGCAGCCGGCATCGGAGGAGATCGTCGTGCGGGTCGCCGTGGCGGTGCCGGAGGGCTATCTGCGGGGCGTCGCCGCGAACGATCCGGCTCCGGCGGACGCCGTGGAGCGGGAGCGGGAACGCATCCGCGGCCATGTGCTCGCGCTGCTGCCGGCGTCCGTTGCCAGCACGCGGCATACCGTGATCGTGACGTCGTTTCCCGCCCTGGCCGATCGCCAGGAGTCACCGGCCGCAGCCCTGCCCCCCGCGCCGCCTGCCGACCAGCGTCGCGATCCGGCCGTGGTGGAGCGGGTTTCGCCCGAGGAGTGGTTCGCCCGGGCGGTGGACGAGATCGGCCGTCGCTTTGATGGCACCACTCCGATCACGCGGCAGGAATGGCTGGCCGGCATGAGCGTCTCGGTCGGCCTGCTGGCCGCTTGGATGTGGTGGGCCGGTTCCCGCCGCCGTGCCGCCTGGCAACCGGCGATCGACTGGTCGCAGGTGCGACGCGACGGTAGCGATCGCCGCTCCCACGCCGACAGGGAGCCGCTCGACCGGGCGGCAGCGTGATGCTGCAGATGCCGCAACCCACGTCTTCAGCCTGGCATGCCCGGCTCGCGGGTGGCATGAGTTCAGTGGTCCCGGATCGCCTGGTGATCGCGTGCCTCGTGGGTATCGTGTGGGCAGCGACCCTGGCCGCCGCTCCCGCGCGGGCCGAGCCGGGGCCACGGGAGTTGCCGGCCGTGCCGCTGGTCGATGCTGCGGAGCCGGATGCTCAGCCGGCCGATCGGGCCCGTGCGGAGCCGGTGTCCGCCTTCGATTGGCGGGTGATCGTGGCCGTGGCGTTCGGCGTGGTGGGCCTCCTCGCGATCCGCCGGTTGGGGGCAGGCCGTTCGGCCGCGCTGCCCCCCGACGTGTTCGAGGTGCTCGGCACCGGCACGCTCGGCGGTCCGCATGGGGTGC
>CAZONY010000311.1:0-3440 GCA_964581215.1 uncultured Chitinophagaceae bacterium
ATGGTGTGATCGAGATCCGGGCGATCTCCCGCGAGCCCGGCTATCGCAGCAAGGTGGCCGTGATCAGCTCCGATGCCCGGGTGGACTGCGTCGGCGCCTGCGTCGGCGTCCGCGGCAACCGCATCAAGAACATCGTCGAGGAGCTCGGCGGCGAGCGGATCGACATCGTCCGCTGGAGCGACGATCTGCAGGTGCTCGTTCCCAATGCCCTGCAGCCGGCCGAAATCGACGAGGTGATCCTCTGCCAGATGCTGGGCCGCGCCATCGTGCTCGTCCGCGAGGACCAGCTCTCGCTGGCCATCGGACGGCGCGGGCAGAACGTGCGGCTGGCGAGCAAGCTGTGTGGATGGGACATCGAAATCATGACCCGCGAAGAGCTCGATCAGCAGATCGAACGGGCCATCGTCGGCTTCGCCTCGATCGACGGGCTCGACGAGTCCGTCGCCGAGCGGCTCGTGGGCGAAGGCTTCCTCTCCTACGACGACCTCTCGGTCATCGAGCCGGAAGATCTGATGGAGATGGGAGAGCTCTCGGCCGAGGTTGTCGATGCCATCGTCTCCCAGGCCGAGGAACGGGCGGCGCTGGCGGAAGTGGCCGCCGCCGACGAACGGCGGAAGCAGCGGGAAATCGATAGGATTGCCAAGGCCACCGCCGATGCAGACGCCGCCGATGCGGCGGCCGCGGCGGAGGTGGGCTCTGGTGGCGGCGACAACGACACGGCAGCGACGGAGGCGGTTGGGGCGGACGGCACGCGGGCGTCCTCCGACGAGCCGCGATGACGACGCAGCTTCTCGGACCCTCACGGGTCGGTCTGAATTCGGATCACAGCGACACGACGGCAGGAACGGAACGACACTGGTTGGTTGGGAGCGACGGGCGTGGCAGTTCGAATCTATACACTCGCAAAAGAACTGAAGATCGACAGCAAGGAGCTGGTCGAGATCTGCGCCCGGGCCGGCATCCAGGACAAGGGTTCGGCCTTGGCCAGCATGACCGACCAGGAAGTCGCCCGGCTGAAGGAATTCATCGCCGGCAAAGCCCGGCCGGCTGAGAAGTCGCCGTCGGTGAAGCCGGCCTCGGCGCCTGCCCCCGGCACCCTGCGCCGCGAGGATTACATCGCCCCGGCAGGCGTGGCGGCCAGGGAAAAGACAGCTGCTCCTCCGCCGGTGAAGCCATCCGCGCCGCCGCCGGCTCCTGCCGCGCCCGCGGCTGCCGCCGGTGCCCCTGAAGGCGGTCCGGCGCCAGCCCCGGTTCCCGTGCGGCCAAGGCCCGGCCGAACGGGCGAGAAGCCTGTGCCCCGCCCCACGTTCAAGCTTGCCCCGCTGCCGGCCGCATCGCGGCCGCCCGTCACCCGTGGAACGCAGGAGCCGGCTGCCCAGAAGCCGGATGTCAAGCTTCCAATGGACGCCATCCGCAGCGCGAAAGCGGGAGGCACGAAACCGCTGGCCGATCACATGCGGAAGCACGAACAGCGCGCCGGCGGCGATCGGCCGCCTCTCGGCGGTGCGGTTCGCGGCGGCCTTGGGCGGGGCGGCCCGATGCCGGTGCCACCACCGCTGGAGCCGGGAGTGCGCCCACGGAGAACGCCGGCCAAGGGCCCGGGCGGAAAATCCGACGACGTGCTTGGCGGACGCGAACTGCGGCAACTCACCCGCAAGCGCATCAGCGAACCACGGGCAGACGACGACGACGGGGGTGGGCGGCGACGAAGGCCACGGCAGCGACGGGGCGCGGCCCTGTCGACTGCGGCACCGCGGAAATCCAACGCCTCGATCCAGGTTCCCTGCACCGTGCGCTCGTTTTCCGAGGCCATCGGCCTGTCGGCGAGCGTGGTGCTGAAAAAACTGCTCGATTTCGGCATGGAACAGATGCCGAGCATGGGCTCGATGATCGACCGCGACACCGTCGGCCTGCTCGCCGCGGAGTTTGGCGTCGAACTTGATATCAAGACGGCCGAGGATCTGGAAAAGGAACTGCTGGCCGGCTTCGACGCGGTGGACGAGGATCCCGCGCTGCGGTCGCCGCGGGCCCCGGTCGTGACGTTTCTCGGCCACGTGGACCACGGCAAGACGTCGCTGCTCGACAGGATTCTCGGCATCAACGTGGCGGCGCGGGAAAGTGGCGGCATCACGCAGCACATCCGCGCCTACTCCGTCGATCACAACGGGCGAACCGTCACGTTCGTCGATACGCCGGGGCACGAGGCCTTCACCCAGATGCGAGCCCGCGGTGCCAACGTCACCGACTGCGCGGTGATCGTGATCGCGGCGGACGACGGCATCATGCCGCAGACGGAGGAGGCCATCAGTCATGCCCGGGCGGCCGGCGTTCCGATCGTGGTCTGCATCAACAAGATCGACCTCCCGGGCGCCAACATCGACCGGATCTATCAGCAATTGGCGGCCAACGAGTTGCTCCCCACCGAATGGGGCGGCGATACGGAGGTGGTGAAGACCAGCGCCGTGACCGGCGAGGGCGTCGATAGCCTCCTGGACACGCTGCTCACGATCGCGGAGTTGCACGATCTCAGGGCCAACGCCGGCCGCACCGCGGTGGGAGTATGCCTCGATGCCGAGGTGCACGAGGGCCGCGGCGTCGTGGCGACCATGCTGGTGCAGAAGGGCACGCTCCGGGTCGGCGATGCCGTCGTCTGCGGCGAAGCGACAGGCCATGTGAAATCGATGCAGGACACGCTCTCGCGCCGCAAGGTGACCGAGGCGGGGCCGGCGCGACCGGTGCTGGTCAGCGGCCTCGACGTGGCGCCCAATGCCGGCGAACGGTTCCAGGTGGTCGAATCGATCGCCCGCGCCCGTGAAGTGGCCGTGAAGCGAACCGACATCCGCCGCCACACTTCTCTGGTGAGCGCGCCGGTTCACGTGACGTTCGAGAATCTGCTGGAACGACTCGGCGAAGAGAAGGCTCCCACGCTCAACCTGATCATCCGGGCGGACGTCCGCGGCTCCATCGAAGCCATCCTCAAGGAGTTGCAGAAGCTGGAGCATCCGGAGGTGAAGATCCGTGTTCTCCAGGCCACCGTCGGCGGCATCACCGAGGCCGACGTGCAGCTGGCCGACGCCTCCGATGCCGTCATCATCGGCTTCCACGTGGTTCCCGACGAGCGGGCGCGGTCGCTGGCCGAGGATCGGGGCGTACAGGTGCGACGCTATGACATCATCTACCAGGTCACCGACGACCTGCGGAAGGCGCTGGAAGGGATGTTGGCCCCCGAGAAACGGGAGGCCGAACTGGGCCGGGCCGTCGTCCAGCGGACCTTCTCGATCAGCCGCCTCGGCGTCATCGCCGGCTGCCGCGTGATCGCGGGCATCATCGCCCGCAACGGCCGGCTGCGTGTCATTCGCGACAGTCGGGTGATCGGTGACTACGGTATCGAGTCGCTGAAGCGGGAGAAGGACGACGCCCGCGAGGTGCGTGACGGCCTG
>CAZONY010000312.1:0-3432 GCA_964581215.1 uncultured Chitinophagaceae bacterium
GGGCGGTCGGCCAGGTGCGGCATGGCGACGAGGCCGATCTCACGCTCTACGCCGCACCGGTCGCCAGCCTCGGCGCAGCCGACATCGACTGGACCAAGCTCTGCGACCGCCGCGACGCCGTGCGGTCGTTTGCCGTGTTTGGCGACGACATCTTCCTGGTCACCGCCGTCGCCCGCCACGCGGTGGTGCGAATGTCGCTGGCCGCTCCCGATGCCGCACCGCCGGAAACGGTGTTCGCGCCTGAAGCCATGGTGGTGGAAGCGGTCGTGGCGGCCCGCGACGCGATCTACGTCGAGGCCCTCGACCATGCCACGCAGCGGATCGTGCGGCTCGCGCACGGTGCCGCGACGGCCACGGTGCTCCCCATGCCCCACGACGAGCCTTCGGCGACGATCGTGGCGGCGCGTGCCGACGTTCCGGGGGTCATGGTGCGGACGCAGTCCTGGATCCGTGCCGGCGGTCTCCATCTCTTCGATCCCGGCACGGGGCGTCTCGTGGATGCGGCCTTGATGCCTCCCGGGCGGTTCGATTCGCCTGATTGGCTTGCCGCGACCGAGGCGGTCGTGGTCAGCCATGACGGCGCGAAGGTGCCGCTTTCGATCATCCATCGCGCCGACATCGTCCTCGACGGCAGCCACCCGACGCTGCTCGACGGCTACGGCTCCTACGGGTTCACGTTTCCGATGAGCTTTGCCCCGACGCGGCAGGCCTGGCTGGAGCGGGGGGGCGTGATCGCCGTGGCCCATGTGCGAGGTGGCGGCACCTTCGGCAGGGCCTGGCACCACGCGGGGCGGGGTGCCACCAAGCCCAACACGTGGAAGGATTTCATCGCCTGCGCCGAATACCTCATCGACCGCGGCTACACGTCGGCCGAACGGCTGTGCGGCCAGGGACGCAGCGCCGGTGGCATCCTCATCGGCCGGGCGGTGACCGATCGCCCCGACCTCTTCGCCGCAGCCCACATCGGCGTCGGCTGCACCGACATGATCCGCTTCGAGACCACGAAAAACGGCCCGCCCAACATTCCGGAATTCGGCGGCGTGACGACCGAGGCGGGGTTTCGCGGCCTGTTGGCGATGAGCACGCTGCACCATGTGAGCGACGGCGTGGCCTATCCCGCGATCCTCCTCACGCACGGCATCAACGATCCCCGCGTCGCCCCGTGGCAATCGGCCAAGACGGCGGCGCGGTTTCAGGCTGCCTCGGCCAGCGGCAAGCCGGTGCTGCTCCGGATCGACTACCACGCCGGCCATGGCAACGGCTCGACCCGGCGGCAGAAGCACGAGGAACTGGCCGATATCTGGTCATTCCTGCTCTGGCAGTGCGGCGACGGCGACTTCCAGCCGGCCGAGGGGGCCGACTAGCCGCCAAAAAAGAGTTCGAAAGACCGTTGATCGAGAGTACACTCAAAGTTCCAGAGATCCCGCCTCCCGTCCCGCCCGACCGCAGACAACCCCACCCCGATCCTTCGCCACAGGAAGCCCGGAGCGGAAGCCTCGGGAACGGCATGATGACGGCCTGCACGTCGATTCCGGCCACCCCCGCTCGCAGCGTTCTGAGGACCAGGAGGGCGGGCCCCGGTGCCCTGGTCAGCTTGGCAGTATCCCTGTTCGTCGCGGGCATCTGCTGCCCGGCCTCGGCCCAAGAGGAGGTCGTTTATCCCCCGGCCGACTTCGCCAAGCTCGACACCTTCGAGAGCCTGAACCTCGAGGAGGCCGACAAGCTCTTCGCGAAGGGTGACTTCAAGGGGGCCTACGCCGGCTACAAGGCCCACTCGCTCGAGTTCACGAAGAGCGCGGCCCTCCCCTACGTGCTCCTGCGGATGGGCCGCTGCCTCCACAAACTCGACAAGCGCAACGCCGCGATCCAGGCCTACCAGGAAGTGCTCGACTACTTCCCCGACGATGTCGCCTACGCCGCCGCCGCGCTCTTTTTGATCGGCGAGTGCCACGGCCAGAACGGCGAGGAGGCCAAGCAGACGGCCGCCTGGGCCAAGCTCGTCAAGGATGACGCCTACGTCACGCAGCCCCGGTCGGGCACGGCGCTCACGTTCCTCGCCCAGCGGATGGCCGCCCTCGGCAAGTTCGAGGAGGCGACCGAATACCAGTGGCGGACGGCGGTGGCGTTTCTGAAGTCGAACCCGCAGGCGGCGCAGCAGGCGCGGGCGGCCGTGATCGCGCACTACGCCGTCCGCAACCCCAACCACGACAAGCTCAAGGAGTTCTACACGGCGGCCTCCGGCTTCGACGGCCGCGGCGACAACGTTGCCGATCCCGAGAACGACGCGCGGTACTGGGTGAAGACGATCAACACCGCACTCGATGCCCCGTCGGACGAGCGGGAGAAGGTCTGCCGCTACTGGGTCGCGAAGGTGGGCGACAAGCTCCCCGACGACGAGACCGTGCGGAAGCTCGCCTGTGATCTGCAGCTCGGTGCCGACAAGGACGCGGCGGCCTGGCTAGCCCGCATGGAGAAGCAGTTTGCCAGCAAGCCGGCCACGATCGACCGCGTGCTTCAGTGGTGCGAGTGGCTCCGCGGAGACCGGAAGGTGGCGGCCGCGTTTTACGAGAAGCATGGCCAGCAGATGGCGGCGGGCCTTGCCGATCTCGGCAAAAAAATGGCCGTGATGGACCGGTTGCGGCACCTCGGCCTCGGCGAGCAGGCGGTCGCGGTGCTCCGCTCGGCGCGGCTCGACGGCCTCGACGACGCCCAGATCGTGGGCCTCGGCAACTTCGCCGCCCTCTACGAGCCGGAGGAGGCCGTGCTCCGGTATTACGCCCGCGTCAAGGATCCGCTCACGGCCGCGAAGGCCCGGTTCGACTACTACAACACCCGCAGCGACCGCAATCCACCCTTCATGGAGAAGGCGCTCGCCGAGGTCGCGGTGCTGGAGAAGTCCACGCAGCACGCCGGGCCGAACCTCACCTGGGCAAAGGCCTGGCTCCTCCAGCGGCTCGGCCGGTTCGAGGATGCGATCAAGGTCTACCGCGAGGCCAATCGGCAGCCCGACTCCACCTGGCAGATCGCCGACTGCCTCGTGGCGATGAAGCAGTTTCCACAAGCCGTGAACACGGTGAAGGAATTGGAGGCGGTGGGCGGCACGGTGGCCTCGGCGGCCGCCCTCAAGGCGGCCGACATCCACCGCACGGCGGGCGACAAGGGAGCCGAGGTCAAGCAGCTCCGGGCTGTGCTCAAGCGGTATCCCAAGAGCGGCGAATCGAGCCAGGCCCACAACCGGCTGGAGGCCTACGGCGTGCCGCTCGTCGGCGGCGAATCCGAGGCTGAGGAGTGATCGCCCCTGCCCGGGCGTAACCGATTTCCCTCCACGAGCATTCTTCTTTCGACAGGTCCACAACCATGTTCCAAGCCAGCGCCATGAACACGATTTCGCGTGCCCTTCTCGCGGCGGTCATCTGCCTCGCGGTCACGACA